>SKVX01000532.1 GCA_007129225.1 Halomonas sp. | reverse complement strand
GCGCTTGCGAGGTTTGCGGGTCGCCTTCGGCTTAGGCTTGACCTCGGCCTGCTTGGTCTCGGTCTTCTTGGCCTCTGCCGGCTTGGTCTCGGCCTGCTTGGCCTCGGTCTTCTTGGCCTCTGCCGGCTTGGTCTCGGCCTGCTTTGGCTCGGCCTGCTTTGGCTCGGCCTGCTTTGGCTCGGCCTCCTTTGGCTCGTCCTGCTTTGGCTCTGCCTGCCGGGGCTTGGAGGAAGGCGTGCTGCCAAGCAGCTTCTCCACCTCATCACGAGCCAACACCTCGGCCCTGGCGCCACTCTCCACGTCCGCATGCATTTCGACCATTGCCTGTCGCTGGTCGGCCGGTTCGACCCGTTCCAGAGCCACGGCGAACAGCTGCCGGATACGCTCGTAGCGCTTGCTGGCATGCTCGCTGAGCCCACCGCTGGCGGCCAGCACATGGTCGATATGCTCGAGATGACCGCGAATCGCATCGGCCTTCTCCCCCGACAGCAGCTCCGGAATCGCCTCCAGGGCGGCTTCCCGGTCCAGCTTGAGGATGAAGAACTGGTCACGCACCAGCTGCTTGAAGTCAGCCAGGTTACGGCCCGGCTCAAGCTCGGCGTGGGAAGCACGCAGGCGCTTGAAGTTCCGCTCATCGGTGGTGGGTGAGCCGCCCAACACGTGGATCACGGAGCGCATCACGGCTTCGTGGCTGCCACCCTCGGCAACGTGCTCGCGAAGCTCCTCATGGCGCTGCTCGATGAAACGGAGATGCTCGGGCTCGCTGCCCGGGCGGCGGCGATGTGCATGGGCATCGCCGCCCAGACCTACCATGGCCTGCAGCAGCGGCTGGCCATATATCTGCAGGAACAGCTGCTCGGTGGCGTTGTCGCGCAGCTCACGCCAGGCATCCAGGCCCCGAGTAAGCTGATCCGACGCGATACCCTCGAAGGTACGGAAGATATTGTCCTTGCCCACCTCATGCCGATCCTGGCGCACCCAGTCGGCCAGCACGGGTAGCGGAACGGAAAGCGGGTTACGGTCCGAGAGCAGCTTGTAGCCCAGCCGAATGGGATGCATGCGACGAATCAGCCGTGATGCCTCGGGCGTCATCACGCCCCGCACCCACGGCTGGAGGAAGAGTCGGTAAAGTCCCAGGTTGATCTCGGATACCCGTGCCACGGTGGCGAAGCGCGTATCGTCCTCTTCCCGGTGCTGGATAACCTCCCGGTTCACGCCCTCGATGGAACGGGGCTTGAACTCGAGCAGGTAGTCCCGTTCGATCAGTTCCGCATCGCTCCGCTCGGCCGCAGTCGTCACCTTGGTCTCGTAGAGGCCCGGTGGCAAGACATCGATGTAATCGATGTTGGCCGTGAATTCGGTGTGCTCCTTGCGGGAAACGCTGCCCGAGACGAAGATGCCCAGGTGGCCGGTGGTGTCGTGCACGCAGTAGACGATTGTCTGGTTGCTGGCGATGATGTCGTCCACGTCTGCATAAAGATCCCGCACCCAGCCCAGTGCCTGGGGGGGCGGCGTGATGTCATCGCCTTGGGAGCAGAACACCACCACCGGCGAACGCACGTTCCGCAGGTCGATTCGCCGCCCATCGGAAGTGACCAGCTGCGAGGTGGAGAGACGGTTGCCGATGAAGAGGTTATCGACGATGTACTGGATTTCCTCTCCACCGAGCACGACATGGCCGCCCCACCAGCGCTCGAAGTTCAGGTAACGGTCGGCTTCGGTATCGACGCTGGCAAATAGCTGATACTGCTTGCCCCACCAGGTGTTGGCCGGGTTGAGCTTTTCGAAGTTCTGCACCAGCATGGCGCCATCGAACAGGCCGCTACCGATGTCGCTGGCCAGCGTGGTCATCCAGCTGCCGCCGGTCATGCCGCCGGTATAACGCATCGGCGCCTTGCCCCGTTCGCCGGCCCAGTAGGAGAGCGGCGCACCGGCAATCAGAATCGGCCCGAACAGGTCCGGCTCCAGCGATGCCGCCATCATGATCTGCCACCCGGCCTGGCAGTTGCCCACCACCATCGGCTTCTCTTCGGCCTCCGGGTGCAACTCGATGACACGGCGCAGGAAGGCAATCTCCGCCTCCACCACGTCTTCTACCGTCTGCCCCTCTTCGGGATAGGGCAAGAAGCCGATGAAGTAGCAGGGGTGTCCGGCGCGCAGGGCGACGCCAATCTCGCTGTCTGACTTGAAGCCGCCGATCCCGGGGCCATGCCCCGCCCGCGGGTCTACCACCACGAATGGGCGGGACTGAAGGTCCAGCTCGACATTGGCGGGTGGCCGGATTCTCATCAATTCATAGTTGACCGGTCGCGGCAGCGTGCGGCCATCCATGATGACGTCGGCCTCGAAGCCCAGTACGTTGGGCTTGGATTGCTCGATGTGCTCAAGATACTGGTTGCCGCGCTGGCGCATCACGTCCATGTACAACACGCTGCGCTCGACGGCATCACGCCAGTAGTCAAACGCGGCACGGCCGAAACCAAAAGGATCCAGAAAGGTCATCGTCTTTTCAGGCGGTATCGGCATCAGTGAGGTCATGTGCGACTCCATGGTTCGCTGGCGCCGATCATGTCGACACCAGGAGGGAGATTGTTTGCTGCGATGCAACAATCATAGTACGTAGAGCGACATGATGACGAGTCATTTTGTCGATTTTCTGTATCCACACACCGCAGAATATTGTTTTTGAACATTTTTTCGAAAGCCTTCTATGAGCACTCCCACTCCGCCAGGGCCCGCCGCTCCCTGCGCTCCGCTTCGGCGGCATCACGCCCCCAGACCAGCAGCCTCGCATCCGGGAAGCCTGCCCCATCGCCACGAGGACGTTCCAGCCTGACACCTGGCCCTCCGCTCAGGAAACCACCGAGAAACGACAATAGCTGCAAGCGTGCCTGACCGGGCCGGCCCGGCCCATGCCCCATGTGTCCCACACGGGGACGCCGGAGGCGACCGCCGCCGACCAGACGCAGCTGCTCAACGGCAAGATCGAGCCCGGTAAGCACCTCGGCCAGGCCCTCATATCCGGTCAAACCGGGCCGCATGGTGACAAAGCCCAGGCGATTACCCACCAGCGTGAAGCTCAGCGTCGCCAGGCCGACCAGCCCTATCGACTGGGCCCCCTTGACTGCCAGCTGTCCCAGATAGGCACGCTGTTCCGGCGTGAGCCTGTCGCTCGGCGCGACCGCACGGCCCGGGTCCAGAATCTCATGCTCCATCAGGGCCAGTGCCTGCCCTCGGGTATCGGCCAGCACCGGCAGATGCAGGGGCGGCGAGGCGTCTTCCGCGGGGCTGAGCGGCACCCCCGCTTCTCGCATCAACCGGCGACTGGCCGCCGGGTCGTGCATCGCCGCCACCAGGCTATTCCGGGGGCCGACGAAGGCCAGGCCGGCCGCTCGGCTGGCCTTGGCAAGGGAGAATTGTTCGTCGATTGTCGCTTCGGCGGGATGCAGCAGATCGCAGCCCAGACGTCGGGCATGCGCCACCAGCTCGTTGCCGCGCCTGCCATCGCACCCATGCCAGACCAGCCCAAGCTCGGTGCACGCCTGGCCGGCCCGCAGCGCCTCAAGGCCACTGCCCGCCACCATGACCGATTGCCAGGCGCTTGGCTGACTGCCAGAGCTGTCGCTAGGTACCATGAAGCCTATCCTCGTGGACGCCGAAAACCGGGCATGACCGCTGCCCGCAGGCGGTGATAGCATGAAACACGACGTTCAATGGGTGCCTGGCGCCCCTCCAGCGGATCAACCGATGACCACGCCAAGGCTGCTGAACCGCCTGACCTTTCGCCAACTCCAGGTCTTCCAGGCCGTCTATCGCCAACACTCCTACTCCCGGGCGGCCGAAACGCTGGGACTGACCCAGCCCGCCGTCAGCGCCCAGATCCGCCAGCTGGAGCAGGTCCTGGGGCAGCCCCTGTTCAAGTACTCGGGCAAGACGCTGCATGTGCTGCCCGCCGCCGATGCCCTGTCCGCCTCGACCCTGGCCATCTTCGGCCAGGTGTCGCGGCTGCAGATGGCGCTCTCGGACATGGCCGGCACCATCTCGGGCGAGCTCAACCTGGCGGCCGTCTCCACCGCCCAATATGTGGTGCCCTACCTGATCGCACGCTTTCGCGCCCATTATCCCAATGTCCAGGTGCGCCTGCAGGTGTGCAACCGCAGCCAGGCTCTGGAGCGCCTGTCCGAGCGGCGGGACGACCTGGTGATCATGGCCATGGTGCCCGAAGACGACGACAACCTGATCTTCATGCCGATCCTGGAAAACGAACTGATACCGGTGGTGTGGCCCGGGCACCCGCTGCTAGCGGCCGCCAACCCCACCCTGGAAGACCTGGCCCAGCACTACCTACTGATGCGCGAGTCCGGATCCGGGGTTCGCACCGCCTTCGAGCAGCAGGCGGCCGAGCAGGACGTCCCCCTGCCCCACACCATGGAGCTTGGTACCAACGAAGCCATCAAGCAGGGTGTGATGGCGCACCTGGGCGTTGCAGTCCTGCCACGGCTGGCCGTAAGGCTGGAGCTGGGCGCGGGACTGCTGGCCGAACTTGCGCTACCCGGTTTTCCACTGCGCCGCTCCTGGTGCACGGTCTATCCACGCGACCGCTTCCCTACCCCGGTGACGGAGCTCTTCCTGCGCTTCGTGCACGAGCGACTCGGCGAATTCGAGGCCCACTTCAAGGCGCCACCGAAGCCGATTCCGGACCATGGCGTGGTGTGCCTGCCGATCCAGCCCACCTGACCGTGGCACGCCTGCCTCCGCTGTCCCCTTCCGGGGCGGATATGGTAGATTAGCGGCCTGCGTCCAACGTATCAATCTGCGCGCCATGCAGCGCTCGTGCCATTGTCGTCGTCTCGTCCGGACGCCGTCGACGCACAGCCACATGGCCCTGGCAGCCGCCGAGTGGAGGGGCTCACACCCTAATGAGCGACAGCACCTCAAAACGCGTCCCCAGCGGTGAGAAATTCCGCAACGAGCACGGCATGGCCGTGATCAAGGATGGCATCAAGCAGCGCAAGCAGCTCGAAGAGCAGCCCGAGCCGGGCCGGAAGCCCCAGTGGCTGCGGGCCCAGATCCCCGGCGGCGAACGCTTCGAAGCGGTCAAGAAAAATGTCAGCACGCACCGCCTAAGCACCGTCTGTGCCGAATCGCACTGTCCCAACATGGGGGAGTGCTGGAGCAACGGCACGGCCACCATCATGCTGATGGGCTCGGTATGCACCCGTGCCTGCCGCTTCTGCGCCGTGGACACCGGCAACCCCAGGGGTTGGCTCGACAGCGAGGAGCCGGCGAACACCGCCAAGTCGGTGGAGTTGATGGGGTTGCGCTATGTGGTGCTGACCTCGGTCGACCGCGACGACCTGCCCGATGGCGGCGCGACGCACTATGCCGACTGCATTCGCGCCATCAAGGCTAACACGCCCCAGGTGGTGGTGGAGGCACTTACCCCCGACTTCGACGCCGACAGGGCAGCGATAGAGCGTGTCGTCGACTCCGGCCTGGAGGTCTTTGCCCAGAACGTCGAGACGGTGGAACGCCTCACCCACCGGGTCCGCGACCCCCGGGCCGGGTACCGCAAGACCCTCGACGTGCTGGCCCATGCCAAGCGGTACAAGCCGGAAGTCCTGACCAAGACCAGCCTCATGCTGGGCCTGGGCGAGACAGAAGAGGAGATACTGGCCACCCTGGACGACCTGCGCGCCATCGACGTGGATATCGTCACCCTCGGCCAGTACCTGCGCCCAACGCGCAACCACCTGCCGGTCGAACGCTGGGTCACCCCCCGGGAGTTCGAGCGTTATCGGCAACTGGGCCTGGAAAAGGGCTTCCTGGAAGTGGCCTCGGGACCGCTGGTTCGATCCAGCTATCGTGCCGACCAGGTGTTCGAGAAGAACAATCTTGGTCTTGCGGCGCCCGCCGAAGTGCCGGGTCAGGAAGCGAACCCCAACCGCATCGACGCCATCAACGTGAGATAACCAGCTCCCCGTCCAGCTCGAGCGCCAGGCACTGCGCCAGGCGCTCCCCCACCGCCTCGACGCCGGGGCAGTCGTCGACCAGGTCGGCAAGTCGGGTCATAGCCATGCCCGCATAGCCGCAGGGATTGATCCGGTCGAAGGGGGAAAGATCACCATCCACATTGAGAGCCACCCCGTGAAAGCTCGCCCCGCGCCGAATACGCAGGCCCAACGAAGCAATCTTGGCCTGTTCCACGTAGACGCCGGGTGCATCCGGTCGTGCCCGCGCCACCACCCCGAGTTCCGCCAGCACGGCGATCACGGCGTTCTCCAGGGCTGAAACCAGATCGCGCACGCCAAGCCGGGCACGGCGGACATCCAATAGCGGATAGAGCACCACCTGCCCGGGGCCATGATAGGTCACCTGTCCTCCGCGATCGGTCTGTACCACGGGGATATCGCCCGGCATCAACAGATGCTCGGGCTTGCCGGCCTGCCCCTGGGTGAAGACCGGAAGGTGTTCCACCAGCCACAGCTGGTCGGGTGTACACTCGTCACGGGTATCGGTCAACGTGCGCATGGCCTGCCAGACCGGCTCATAGGCGCAGCGCCCCAGGCGATGGAGCTCGATCTCGCCCATCAAACCACCATGTGGACGCGCCCGGTGGCCTTGAGCTCGACAAACAGCGCCTTGAGCTGGGCCTCACCGGTGGCACGCATGATCAGCCGCACCGACTGGAAGCGTGCGTTTCGGCTCTCCACCACTTCCAGCGTCGTCGCATCGAACTCGCTGTCATGGCGTGAGACCACCTGACAGACCATGGCCGCGAAGTCCTCGGCGGCATCCCCCACCACCTTGATCGGGTAGTCGCAAGGGAAAGTGATCGTCGGTGGCGGCCCGGATGTCTTTACCGTTGCTGATCGACGCAGGTCGCGCAGGTTTCTGTCGCTCATGTCCTTCCTACCCTTCAGAGCATTTCCGAATACGTGACTCGGCCATTCGACACGGCTAGCCGAACCAGCCGCCGATCAGGTTGCTGAAGAAGCGCCTGACCTGGTCGAAGAGCCGCTTGAAGATGTTGCCCTCTTCGATTGACTCCAGGGCCACCAGGGCCTGCTCGCCGACGATGTCGTCACCTAGCCGCACCTCCAGCGTTCCCACGCGAGCGCCCTGGCTCACCGGGGCATTGATGTCCTGGCGGATGTCGAGACGGGCGCTAAGCTCTTGATTACGGGCGCGAGGAACGGTCATGAAGACGTTCTCGTCGACACCGACGCGCAGCTCGTTCCTTTCCCCACCCCAGATGCGTGGCGTATTGAGTACGGCACCCTGCTCATAGAGGTTAAGTGTCTCGTAGTAGCGGAAGCCGTAGCTGAGCAGCTTTTGTGTCTCCTGGGCTCGAGACTCCTCGGAGCTGGTGCCCATCACCACCGAAATCAGACGCATGTCGTCACGCTTCGCCGAAGCGACCAGACCGTAGCCCGCCTCGGTCGTCCAGCCCGTCTTCAGGCCATCGACTGAGGGGTCTCGCCACAGCAGGCGGTTGCGGTTGGGCTGGCGAATATCACTGTAGGTGAAGTACTTCTCGGCATAGACCGCGTAGTGCTCTGGATAGTCGTTGATGATGTATTGCGAGAGCAGCGCCATATCCCGGGCTGAGGAGTACTGCTCCGGATGCGGCAGGCCGGTGGCATTGGTGAAATTGGTATTGTGCAGCCCCAGGCGCGTGGCGTGCTGATTCATCAGGTCGGCAAAGGGCGCCTCCCCGCCGGCCAGGTGTTCGGCCACGGCGACGCTGGCGTCGTTGCCGGAGGCAATGATGATGCCGTAGAGCAGATCACGGATCGACACTTCGGTATCGACCTCGATGAACATCTTCGAGCCCCCGGTGCGCCAGGCATTTTCACTGACGCGCACCATGTCGTCCATGCTGATGTTGCCGCGATCCAGTTCCCGCTCCACCAGGTAGGCCGTCATCAACTTGGTGAGACTCGCCGGGGGCAGGCGCTCGTCGGCATTATGCTCGATGAGCACCCGGCCGCTGTCGGCATCCATAAGGAACCATGACTTGGCCGCAATCTGCGGGGGGGCGGGGATCATGGTCTGAGGCGTAGGCACCGCCTGGGCCAGGGCCTGGGCCGTCATCAGGACCAGACTCAGCAGCATCACCGGCAACAGCAGCGGACGGAGTTTACGGAACAGCACTCTCATTGGTTTGGGTCTCATCGGAAACATCGGAAAGTGAGAAGCAAGGCGCCGATCAGTCGGCGCCATTGACGATAAAGGCCTGCTCGAAACCGGCACGTCTCAGCTCTGCCCGGGCCGGCTCGACCTGTGCAGCACTGGACAAGGGGCCAATCTGCACCCGATACATGCCGGCGGAGTCGGCCACCCGCACGGGATGCGACAGCTCGCTGTCGAGCCTCGCCTTGAGCGCCCGGGCATTGTCCCCCGATCCCAGCGCGGCGATCTGCAGATAGATGGCGGCCTGGTCACCGGCCGGCTCCGCCGTGGCTCGGCTTGGGGCTGCAACCTCCCGTGACGACTCGCCGGCTGACACGGACTCGGCCTGCCGAGCCGGCTCCGCCTGGGCGGTACGCAACTCGTCGGCAGGCGAGGATTGGACCGCCGGCGAAGCTGTCCGGTTCTCGCCATTGCGGCCATTTTCTGCCAGCCACCGCTCGGGGTCGAGCGCCTCCACCTTCACCCGGCCGGTGCCGCGGTCAAGGATATCGAGGCGCGCCGCGGCCGCATAGGAGAGGTCGATCTCACGGTCATTGTGGAAGGGCCCGCGGTCGTTGACCCGCACGATCACGGAACGGCCGTTCTCCAGACTCGTCACCCGGGCATAGGTCGGCAGCGGGAGCGAGCGATGGGCAGCGGTCATCTTGTACATGTCATAGATTTCGCCGTTCGAGGTGGCGTAGCCGTGGAACTTCTCGCCGTACCAGGACGCGGTGCCCTGCCTGGCATAGCCACTGGCATCGGGCAGCACCCGGTAGGTCTTGCCCCACACCTCATAGGTCGGGCGGTTGCCGCCACGGGACGGTGGCTCGACACGAGGTACCGCATCCGGAATCTTGCTGACGTCTGGCGGGTTCTCGGGGTAGGCATCGCCACTCATGGCATAACGACCGCCACCTGAGGGTGCCGCCGCTGGTGCACTGCGAGCCGTCTCTCGTTCGCCCGAGGGCTGGGAGCCACCGCCACCGGCACAGCCGGCCAGCAAGGTTGCCAGCGCCAGGCCAAGGTACCAGGGTTTCATGTTCCCTCTCCGACACCATTGCTCGTCGGTTCGAGCGGATACACAGCCAGCGCACGCTGGGCTTCGATTGCCTCGGCCAACTCAGTCACTGCCATGGCATAGAGGTGACTGTGGTTATAACGGGTGATGACGTAGAAGTTCTCATGGCCCACCCGGTATCGCCAGGCTTCCTCGGACACCTCCAGCGAGAGCGGCACCACCAAGGCATCGTCATCGAGGCCGGCCTCGACCCGGATACCCGCCTCGGCAAGTTCGGCCACACTGACGTAGGGCCGGGCCGTGCGGTTGAAGTCAACTGCCGACGGCGGGGTATCCGGCCCCCGGGCCTCATGATAGATCGGGCTGCCCGGCTGCCAGCCATGTTCCGCAAAATAGTTGGCGACGCTGCCGATGGCGTCGACCGGATTGGTCCACAGGTCACGTATCCCGTCACCGTCGAAGTCCACGGCATAGGCTCGATAGCTGGTCGGTATGAATTGGGGGTAACCCATGGCTCCGGCGTAGGAACCCTTCAGACTGCCCGGCTCCACGCCCTGCTCCCGGGTGATTTCGAGAAAGGCCGTCAACTCGCCATGAAAGAAGCTGCCCCGCACGGGGTGGTGAAAGGCCAGGGTCGACAGCGAGTCGATGACTCGATGGCGGCCGGTAAAACGCCCGTAGCTGGTCTCGACGCCGATGATGGCGGCAATCATGTCCGCCGGTACGCCATACTCCGCTTCGGCGCGCGCAAAGGCGTCATGATGCGCTTCGATAAAGGCCACGCCACGCTCGATTCGCTCCGGCTGCAGGAAGATTTCCCGATACTCGTCCCAGCGTAGTCGCCGTTCCGCGGCGCCTTCCATGGCGTCAAGCACACCCTGTTGAAACTGGGCACTACGCAGGGCCGACTCCAGCCACTCACGCTCAATACCTCGATCGACCAGGGTATCGACAAGCTTTCCCGCTCCCTCGTGCTCCGCAGGATCGAAGTCTGCGGCACTCGTTCCGGGCGACAGCATCAACAAGGCCAATACGGCAATGCCGGTACCGCTGGCGCTTTTCCACTTACCCACTGGCATCATTCGCTCGCCACTCCTGCTGGGGCTTGTCGTTCAGATATGACCATCGCTCGCCGTCGCTAGCGCGGCAACAGGCGACGGTGGCCATGAATGGACATGAGAATACCGAAACCCGCCAGCAAGGTCACGCTGGAGGTGCCACCGTAACTGACCAGCGGCAGGGGCACACCAACCACCGGCAGGATACCGCTGACCATACCGACATTGACGAAGACATAGATGAAGAACGTCAGGATGATACTGCCACCGAGCAGGCGACCGAAGGTATCGTGCGCCCCGGCCGCCAGCCAGAGGCCCCGGGTGACGATCATCAGGTAGAGCACCAGCACGACCAGCATGCCAATGAGCCCGAACTCCTCGCCCAATACGGCAACGATGAAGTCCGTATGCCGCTCGGGCAGGAACTCGAGCTGGGACTGGGTACCCTGAAGCCACCCCTTGCCCCATACGCCACCGCTGCCGATGGCCGTGGTGGACTGGATGATGTTCCAGCCGGATCCCAGCGGATCGCTTTCAGGGTTGAGAAAGGTGAGAACCCGCTGACGCTGATAGTTGTGAAGGTTCATCCACAGCAGCGGCAAGGCGGAAGCGGCCAAGACCAGCAGGAAGGCGATGAAGCGCCAGGAGAGGCCGGCCAGCAGCACCACGAACACCGCCGCACAGGTGACCAGCAGGGAAGTCCCCAGGTCGGGCTGGCGGGCGATCAGCAATACCGGCACGCCGATCAGCACGCCACAGACCAACAGGTCATACCAGCGGGGCGGTAGCTCACGCCGGCTCAGCCACGCCGCCACCATCAGCGGCATGGCCAGTTTCATCAGCTCCGACGGCTGGAAGCGCACCACGCCCGGTATGGTCAGCCAGCGTTTCGCCCCCATGCCCATGTCGCCCACCAGTTCGACCGCCACCAGCATGAGCAGGCTGGCACCGTAGACGAGCGGTGCCCAGCGCAGCAGGGTGGTTGGCGTCAGCTGCGAGAGCAGCAGCATGACCACGACCGCGACCAGGAAGCGACTCCCCTGGGCGATGACCGCATCGATGTTCTGACCGCTGGCGCTGAACAGCACACCCAGACCGGCCACCATCAACACCAGCAGCATGAGCAAGAGCCAGGGGTCGAGATGGGTACGCTCCCAGATACTCTTGCGACGTGCGATGCCGCTCTCGGGCGGGCGCACCGGCCGGCGACGCAGGCCTCTGGTCAGATAGGTCAACGCCATCGATCAGTTTCCCGCCACGGTGCCGGTGTCATTCTCCAAGGTCTCGCGCAGTTGCTCGACA
This sequence comes from Halomonas sp., assembly GCA_007129225.1. Classification (GTDB taxonomy): domain Bacteria; phylum Pseudomonadota; class Gammaproteobacteria; order Pseudomonadales; family Halomonadaceae; genus Halomonas. Next base: position 15,864 of record SKVX01000532.1, on the reverse strand, counting down.
TCCACTTCCTCTTCATCCAGCAGCCAGACATCGGTCATGGCTCTGGCCAGGTGCGCCGCATGGGTACTGCCCCCACCGGCATTCTCCACGATCACCGCCACGGCGATCTGCGGGTCTTCCAACGGTGCGAATGCCATGAACAGCGCATGGTCCCGCAGGCGCTCTGCCAGCTCCTCGGCGTTATAGCGCTGGTCCTGTCCCAGCGAGAAGACCTGGGCGGTACCCGACTTGCCCCCCATGCGGTACTCGAGCCCCACCCCGGTGCGGCGGGCCGTACCTTCGTGGCCGGTGAGCACCTTCTCCATGCCGGAAAAGATCCTGTCCCACCAGAAATCGTTGTCGATTTCCAGATCGGGCGGGGTGTCCGGCAAGGCGAGCTCGACGGCCTCCCCCCCGATACGGCTAGCCAGGCGGGGCTTTACCCACTCGCCTCGATTGGCCAGGACGGCCGTGGCGGTCGCCAACTGCAGCGGCGTGACCTGCCAGTAGCCCTGGCCAATACCGACCGATAGCGTTTCACCCGGGTACCAGGGCTGGCCGAAACGGCCACGCTTCCAGTCCCGCGAGGGCATCAGGGCGCCACTTTCGCCGAATACGTCATGCCCCACCCGCTGCCCAAAGCCGAAGGCACTCATGCGGTCATGCACCCGATCGATGCCGAGTTCATGGGCCAGGGAATAGTAGTAGGTGTTATTGGAAACGGCGATGGAGCGCTCCATATCGACGCGCCCATGCCCCCAGCGAAGCCAGTTGCGATAGCGGCGACTGTCGTTGGGCAACTGGTAGAAGCCGGGATCGTTGATGGTACGGTCCGGAGTGATCACCCCTTCGGCCAGGCCCGCCATGGCCAGGAAAGGCTTGATGGTCGAACCCGGCGGATACTGGCCACGTATGGCCCGGTTGAACAGCGGCAGGTCGAGGTCTTCCTGAAGCGCCCGGTAGGAGGCGAAGTCGATGCCGGTGACGAACTGATTGCTGTCGAAACCCGGGGCCGAGACCATGGCCAGAATTTCTCCGGTGGCGGGGGCAATGGCCACGATGGAACCGCGCCGCCCGTCGAGCAGTTCATAGGCCAGGGTCTGAAGCTGCATGTCGATGGTCAGGGTCAGATCCTTCCCCGGCACCGGATCGGTGCGCCCCAGCTCGCGCAGCACCCGCCCCCTGGCGTTGGTCTCGACCTTGCGCAGGCCCGCCTGGCCGTGAAGCACATCCTCGTAGAAGCGCTCGACACCGGTCTTACCGATGAAGTGCGTCCCGGCGTAGCGACCCAGGTCCAGCGTCTTCATCTCCTCGGCATTGATACGACCGACATAACCCAGGGCATGCGCCGTGATATTGGCATCGGGATAGTAGCGCAACAGCTGGGCCTCGACCTCGATGCCAGGCAGACGATGCCGGTTGACCGCAAGGCGGGCGATCTGGGCCTCGTCCAGATCACTCATCAACAGCGCCGGCTGGAAGGGGCGCTGACGCTGGCGTGAGCGCAGCCGAAAGGCCTCGGCCTCCTCGGGGGACAGCGCCAGCAAGACTTCCAGCAGGTCGAGCGTCCCGTCCAGGTCCTCGACGCGCTCGCGAATCAGCGTCAGGTTGTAGGTGGGCCGGTTTTCGGCAAGCAGCACCCCATTGCGATCCTGGATCAGGCCCCGGGTCGGGGGCAGGGGCTCGACACGCACGCGATTCTTTTCGGAGCGGGTACTGTAGACCTCATGCTGCACCACCTGCAGGTAGACCAGTCGCCCCATCAGCAGGCCGGTCAATGCCACGATCAGCAAGCCGGCGAGCAGCGAACGGATTCGAAAGATGCGCAGCTCCTGCTGCGGATTCTTGAGGGTGTCACGGCGATCGCGCATGCCGGCTATGACCTCGAATGACTTTTCCGGGGGAACCACCGTTCAACGGTGATAGGGATGCCCCACCATCAGGGTCCAGGCACGATAGAGTTGCTCGGCCAGAATCACCCTGACCAGCGGGTGCGGCAAGGTCAGCGGCGACAACGACCATCGCCGGTCGGCATTGGCGGAGAGCTCGGGCGAAAGTCCATCGGGACCTCCCACCATCAGCGCCACATCACGGCCTTCAAGCCGCCATGCCTCGCCTTCACGGGCCAGCCGTTCGGTACTCCAGGCCTGGCCTTCGACTTCCAGCGCCACCGTGAACTCATCACCGCGCAGGCGCTCGCGAATTCGCTGCGCCTCCAGCGCAACGGCACGTGCTACATCGGCATTCTTGCCCCGCTGCCCCGGGGCAATTTCCTCGATCTCCAGGGCAAAATCCCGGGGCAGGCGCTTGCGGTACTCCTCTACCCCCGTATTGACCCAGGCAGGCATGCGTGTACCCACCGCCAGCAGGCGGACTCTCATGCGCTACCGTGCTCTTCTCTGGGCTCCACATCGCTCGGCAGGTCGGCCCAGAGACGCTCCAGGTCATACAGCTGGCGGGTTTCAGGAAGCATCACATGCACGACCAGGTCGCCGAGGTCCACCAGCACCCAGTCGGAGCCGGCCTGCCCTTCCACACCCAGGGGCGGATGGCCGCCGGCCTTGGACTGCTCGACAATGTGGTTGGCCAGCGCTGCCACGTGGCGCGTGGAGGTGCCGCTCGCCACTATCATCAGGTCGGTCACGCTGGTAAGGCGTGACACGTCCAGCATCGCCACATCCTTGGCCTTGAGGTCATCCAGTGCATCTACCACCAATGTCTTGAGCGAATCGTTGTGCATAGCCCCTCGTCAACGGGAAGTCTTGGTCGGTGCCCATTGTAGCGTCTTGCGCGGTCCCTGGCAGCGTTCAATGCGTTCGATATAGGGCTCTTTCGTGTATTCGCGCTTCCACGGCTTCGGGGAGCAGGTAGCGGACGCTGCTGCCGGCGGAGAGCCGACGACGAACCGCGGTGGCCGAGATCGCCATTCGCGTCGGCAGTGCAAGGCGCAACAGTCGTCCCGCCGGGGACTGGAATAGTGCCTCACAGCTATCGACCTCTCGCCGGTCGATCAGTTCGACCAGCGCCTCGGGCAATGGCGCGCCGTGGTCGGGGCGATCGATGACCACCAGATGGGCCAACTCGAAGAGGCGTTCCGGCGTTCGCCACTCCGCCAGACGAAGAAAGGCATCATGACCCAGAGCCATCACCAGTTGCGCTCTTGCACCGTACTCCTCCCGCAGACTGGCCAGGGTATCGGCGCTGTAGGAGGGTCCTGCGCGCTCAAGCTCACGGGCGTCCGCCAACAGGCCCAGTGTATTGCCGATACCGAGCTTCAACAACGCGAGGCGCTCCTCGGGCGGCACCGACGGCTCGTCACGCAGCGGCGGCATGCTGGCAGGCACCATGTGTACCCGGTCGAGCGCCAGGCACTCACGCAGCTCGACGGCGCTGCGCAGGTGGCCCAGGTGCACCGGGTCGAAGGTTCCACCCAGCATGGCGATACGCGGCGGCCTGGCGGGCACAGCCTTCCCTTGGCCTGCCGACACTTCCGGGCGCGGGCTTTGACGGCTCACCCTCTAACCTGGCCGTCACCCAACACCACGTACTTGCGCGTAGTGAGCCCCTCGAGGCCCACCGGACCACGGGCGTGCAACTTGTCGGTGGAGACACCGATTTCAGCGCCCAGGCCATATTCGAAACCGTCGGCGAAGCGGGTCGAGGCATTGACCATCACCGAGCTGGAGTCGACCTCGGTCATGAAGCGACGGGCCAGGCCATAGTGTTCGGTAACGATGGCATCGGTATGGTGCGAGCCGTAGCGTTCGATATGCTGGATCGCCGCGTCCATGCCGTCGACCACACGAATCGACAGCACCGGTGCCAGGTATTCTGCCTCCCAGTCCGCCTCGCTGGCGGGAGTGGCGCCCTCCAGCACGCGGCAGGTCCGCTCACAGCCTCGCAGCTCGACCCCATGCTCGGCATAGGCGGCAGCCAGCCGGGGCAAGAGCGATTCTGCCAACGGCGCATCGACCAGCAGCGTCTCCATGGTATTGCAGGTGCCGTAGCGCTGGGTCTTGGCATTGATGGCGATGGCCATGGCCTTGTCCGGATCGGCGGTGGCATCGATATAGACATGACAGACGCCATCCAGATGCTTGATCACCGGCACGCGCGCCTCCCGGGTAATGCGCTCGATCAGCGACTTACCGCCGCGGGGAATGATCACGTCCACATACTCCGGCATGGCGATCAAGCGCCCTACGGCGGCCCGGTCCGTGGTCGCCACCACCTGAACTGCGGCTTCGGACAGCCCCACCTCGCGCAACCCCTCGCGTATGCAGCCGCCAATGGCGGCGTTTGACTCGCGAGCCTCCGATCCGCCGCGCAGTATGCAGGCATTGCCGGACTTGAGGCACAGGCTGGCAGCCTCGAGCGTCACATTGGGCCGCGACTCGTAGATGATGCCGATCACCCCGAGCGGCACCCGCATCTGGCCGACCTGGATGCCGCTGGGCCGCATCCTCAGGCCATCGATTTCCCCAACCGGGTCGGGCAGGTCAGCGACCTGTCTGAGGCCTTCCACCATGGCGTCGAGTCGTCCATCATCGAGTGCCAGCCGATCGAGCAGGGCGTCATCGAGACCACTCTCGCGGCCACGGGCAAGATCCCGTTCATTGGCGGCGAGTATCTCGGCGCGGTGGCGCTGAAGATGGTCGGCCATGGCCCGCAGGGCACCGTTCTTGTCGGCGGTAACGGCGCGGCGCATTTGCGTGGCGGCAACACGGGCAGCCTGGCCTAGCCGCACCATGTAGGCATCGACATCACCGATGGCCAGGTCGGCGGTGGATTCGGTTCGAGAGGCGTATGCGGACATGCGGTTTCAATATCTCCTGGACGACAGCCTCAGAGGAGGCTGTGGACGTTATACTGGCGCAACTTCGTGTCGATCACCATAGATAGTAAGGCACCATGCAAAGCAAGTACAAAGTCGGATTGATGCGCCTGAACCTGCTGGTCGCGGCACTGCTTCTGGCCCTTCTGGCCTATCGGACGGAGCTATTCGCCAGCGCCTTGCTGCTGTGGCTGGCTGTGGCCTGGCTGACGGTGACTGCATCGCTGCTCGAGTTCAGTCACCGGCGGCCCGCCACGGTCCCTTGGCAACTGCTGCCCAGCCTGCTGCTGGCCGGCCTGCTGTGGACGGACCCCGAGCGGTATGCAATGTGGATCTGGGGCTGGCCGGCCCTGCTGATGCTGCCTCAGCCGAGATGGATGCTGGGCCTCACCTTCATCCTGGCAGGCCTCGCCTGGTGGTCTCTCATCGGCGTGCTCGGCTTCGAACAGTCCCTCTTCTCGGGCCTGCTTCTACTGACGTTAATGTTGCTCGGGCTGGCACGCAACCTCCAGCTGCAACCGCTGCGGCTCGCCTCACGGCAGCGCGTCCGCCTGGCTCCCGGGCTTCCGCTATGGACCGCGCACCAGTTGGCCACCGACCTGCGTCGCGAACGCGCACGTTGCCGCCGTGAAGCGGTACATGGCGAACTGCTACTGCTCCGCACATCACGCCACCTGCTTTGGCCCCTGGCCCAGGACCTGTGTCGCCAGACCCACGACTTCGAGACCTGCTATCGCATCAATCAACATACACTGGCCGCCCTGCTGCTGAGTCGGGACCGGGAGCAGGCCCAGTCACGGCGCCAGGCACTGCTCGATGGCTTGCGCACCCCGGTGAAGGCAAGGTTCACCACCCTCGAACTCGCTGGCTCTCTCGACGAGCAGTTGGCTCGCTTCGACGAACAGGACGCCACCCTCGCGTTCGAGCCGGAGCCCAACCATGGACGATGAGAGCAAGTGGTCTTCCACCCGCACAGCCATCGCCTACGCTGCCGGCGCCCTGCTGCTGGGGGGGTACGCCCTGTGGCACTACCTCATGGGCGACTACGACCGCATCCTGGCTCCGGCCATCCTGGCCCTGCTGATACTGGTCGCCATGCTGCTGCGTCTCGCAATGACCACCAACGCTCGCCTCTCGGCTTACCTGGTGCTGATAGCCGGCTACCTGATGCTGGCGCTGGAGCTCCCCCAACTGGAGAACGCCGCCCCCTTCTGGGCCGGCCTGGCGCCCCTGCTCACGCTTCTCCTGGTACCGCTGCCCCCGGCGATACTCCTCAATCTCCTGCTGGCACCGGTCTGGCTGGTCCTGGTCAATGATGGACAACTCGGCAGCGAGGTGGCTCTGGGCTATCTCGCCCTGATGGTCGTCGCAGCCCTGGCGCCGTGGGAGCAGAACCGCCAACTGGCCCTGTTCAAGGCCACCGACCCGAGGGATCCCGAGTGCAACGCACTCGCCAAGGACACACTCGATGAACTCCTTGCCAGCGAGTATCAGCGCACCGAACTGCTTCACCAACCGCTGGCCGTCCTGATCATCCACCTGCCTCAGCTGGAAATGGCCAGCGAGCAGTTCGGCAGCCGGACACGCCAAGTGCTGCTGGACGCACTATGCCGAGAAGCCAATCGTTGCTCACGGCGCCACGACTTCCTGGGGCGCCATAGCGCAGCCACATTCTGGCTGGTACTGCCCGATACCAGTGAAAGCGGCGCACAGATGGTCCAGCAGCGCATAGAGGAAGCCATCGATCGTACGGTGCTCGTGGATACAGGACCTCTACGCGCGCCCACCCTGCTATGCCAGCGCATCGGCGGCGAGTCATGGCAGCGCTTCGAACAGCGCCTGCAGACCCTGACACGCCGCCTTACAGAGCAATAATACACGCCGATCCCCATCAAGGAGCCGACGCTTGAGCCTGACCGAGACCCTCTACCAGCTCGCCCCCTCGCCGGGTATGCTGCTCTTCATCATTGGCCTCATTGCCCTGCTCGAATCCCTGGCGCTGGTGGGACTGCTGCTGCCCGGCGTGGTACTGATCACCGCGGCCGCATCGCTGGCCGGACACCAGGACATGGCCATCCCCACCATTCTCCTGGCGGCATTCATCGGTGCCGTGATCGGCGATGGACTGAGCTTCATCCTGGGCTACACCCAGCGGGAACGGGTCACGCGACTCTGGCCCTTCTCACGGCACCCGGAGTGGCTGGCCCGCGGCGCCCGGTTCTTCCAGCGCTACGGCAGCCTGTCGGTGTTCTTCGGTCGCTTCGTCGGCCCGGTTCGCCCAGTGATACCGCTGATTGCCGGCATGCTGCACATGTCGCCGCGCGCCTTCGTCTGGGCCAACCTGGCCTCGGCGGCCCTTTGGGCTCCAGCCTATGTCCTGCCCGGTTACCTGCTGGGCCAGACCTGGCAGCAGCTGCTCGGCCTGCCTCCCGGCCTGGGCGGCATGCTGATCGCCCTGACGCTCCTCGTGGTAGCACTGGGCATCATCTTTTCCTGGCTGCGCCATCAGTTCAGCCGCAGCGGCCGGCTCTATCGCCTGCTGGCAAGCGTCGCTCGGCGCCACCCGGTGATGCGACGCCTGTGGCTGACGCACAGCTGGCGTAGCCGCGGCGAGATACCGCTGGCAAGCTGGCTGCTGCTAATCTTCTCGCTGGGCGGGCTCTCGGGACTGACCATCGCCGTGATACGCCAGCGCGGCCCCTTCGATCTCGACCTCAAGGTACATGCCCTGTTCGACAGCCTGGCGGTGCCGGCCTTGCCCGCTGCCGGCCAGCTGCTGGCGCGTGTCGGCGACATGTACGGCATTCTGGCACTGGCCATTCCCTGGGGTCTCTGGCTGCTGGCGAGGCGGCACCTGGCGGCTCTCCTTCATCTTGCCGCCGGCCTGGGCGCCATCGCCCTGCTCAATACACTGGGGAAAGCCATCATCGGCCGGTCGCGACCGGATACACCGGACTATCTCACCGGTTCGCTGGCTTACCCGAGCGCCCACGCCTCCTCCGCCGTGGTGCTCTATGGCCTGGCCGCCGCCTTCCTCGCCCAGGGGCTGCCGCGTCAGAAGCGCTTCTGGGCCTACTGGGTTGCCATTGCACTGGCGCTACCGATGGCCCTCTCGCGCCTGGTCATCGGCGTACATTGGCTAAGCGACCTGATCGGCGGCGCCCTGCTGGGACTGGTGGTCTGCGCTCTCGTCCGCCTCTCCTGGCAAAACAAGCCTCGCCCGGCGATGACGCCCTGCCCCTGGCTGGCGCTGACCGCGGCGTCCCTGGTCCTGGTGGGGGCGAGGGTGGCCTGGCTGCCACCGGTATAGTCGCTGCCCGGTACCGCCTCAGCCCAGCGCCAACCAAAGGCCGACGCCGACCATCAGCGTGCCGGCGATACGATTGAGCAGCCTCACATTGCCGCTCTCGCCAAGCGCACGACGCAAACCTCGCCCTCCCGCGGCATACAGCAGCAGGCTGAGGAACTCGATGGTGAGAATCACCCCGATCAGAACGGCCAGCTGGCCCGGCAGGGCCCGGGAGGCATCGAGGAAGGGCGGAAGAAGTGCCACGAAGAAGGCCCAGCCCTTGGGGTTGGCGACCGCGGTGACGAAACCCTGCAGCGCCAGTTGACCACGGGAGGCCGGGGGCAGGTCGACGTTTTCGAGAGGGATCGCCATGCGGCCCCGGGACCGCCACATCATCACCCCCAGATAGCCGAGATAGGCACCCCCCACCCACTTGAACAGGGCAAAGAGCTCCGGCTGGCGCAGCATCAGCGCGGCAACGCCGACACCTGCCGCGGCGGCCACCAGACCCACGCCCACCAGCTCGCCGGCCATCATCCACAGGGTGCGCTTCACCCCCTGGGTCATTCCCAGGACCATGGCAAGCGTCATGCACATGCCGGGCGTCAGCGAAACGAACAGGAAGGTCGGGATGAAGACCGAGAGGATCGACAGCTTGATCAAGCGTGCTCCCCATCACCCATCCCACGCGGCCCTCCGGCTTCCGCCTCCCCCCAGCGGGGCATCAGCCGGTGATCGATACCAAGCTGATTGAGAATTCGGGCGACGATGAAATCGACCAGGTCGCCGATGCCTTGTGGCCGATGGTAGAACCCCGGCGCGGCGGGCAGTATCACCACCCCGAGCCGCGACAGCGCCAGCATGTGCTCGAGATGGATCGCCGACAATGGTGTCTCGCGGGGCACCAGGACCAACGTGCGACGCTCCTTGAGCGCCACGTCGGCGGCCCGCTCAATCAGGTTGTTGCTGGCCCCGGTGGCCACGGCCGACAGCGTTCCCGTGGAGCAGGGGCAGATCACCATGGCCGACGCGGCACCCGAGCCGGAAGCCACCGGCGCCATCCAGTCTTCGCGCCCGAAGCAGCGAATCTGACCTGGCGCCGCGGCACACCGCTCGCTCAGCGCCTGAGCCAGACGCTCAGGCCGAGCCGGCAATTCCCGGTCGGTCTCGGTGGCGATCACCAGATGCGCCGCCTTGGACACCATCACCCACACCTCGTGCCCCGCTGCCACCAGCGCCTCGATCAGGCGCAGCCCGTACTGGGCTCCCGATGCACCGGTAATGGCAACGGTGACCGGCGCCTTGAAACCGCCACCCGCCTCAGCCATGCGCCACCTCCAGAGCCGCCAGCAGCTTTTCATGAATGCCGCCGAATCCACCGTTGGACATCACCACGATACGATCCAGCGGCCTGGCTTCGGCCACCAGCGCCGCGACCAGCGCGTCGATATCCGTGACCAGATGAGCCGGCTCCTGGATGGCCGCCAGTACCGGCTCCAGTGACCAATCGAAGCCGGCAGGTTGATACCAGAAACTCTGGTCGGCGGCGGCGACGCTTGCTGCCAGCCTGTCGCTCAGAGTGCCCAGGCGCATGGTGTTCGAGCGCGGCTCGATCACCGCCAGCAGCCGCCCCCGAGTCGTTGCCGCACGTAGCCCTTCGAGGGTTGTCGCGATCGCCGTGGGGTGGTGGGCGAAATCATCGATGACCTGGATACCGGCCACCTCGCCACGCACCTCCTGGCGCCGCCGGGGCGTCTCGAAACGTGCCAGCGCCGCACATCCCCGAGCCAGGTCGATGCCGCACGCGTGCGCCGCCGCCAGGGCCGCTAGGGCATTGCGTGCGTTGTGGGTACCCGTCAGCGACCAGTCGACCACCGCATCCTCATCGACTTCCGCCTGCTGGTGAATCACCCGAAAGCGACTTGCATCATCGCGCTCCAGCACCAACCGCCAGGGGCTCGAGGATGTCGCACCCATTCGCTCAACGGGGGTCCAGCAGCCCTGCTCCAGCACACGGTCGAGGGCGGGCTCGTCATCGGCCACCAGCAGCCTGCCGCGACCGGGTACGGTTCTTACCAGGTGATGGAACTGCCGTTCGATGGCGGCAAGGTCCTCGAAGATATCCGCATGATCGAACTCCAGGTTGCCGAGGATGGCGATCTCGGGGCGGTAGTGGACGAACTTGGAGCGCTTGTCGAAGAAGGCGGTATCGTATTCGTCGGCTTCGACCACGAAAGGCGCATCCGCCGCCCCGAGGCGGGCAGAGACACCAAAGTTGCGCGGCACCCCGCCGATGAGGAAGCCCGGCGCCAGGCCGGCGGACTCCAGCAGCCAGGCCAACAGGCTCGCCGTCGTTGTCTTGCCATGGGTGCCGGCCACGGCGATGACCCGACGCCCCGGCAGGACATGTTCCGCCAGCCACTGGGGGCCGGACACGTAGGGCAGACCCTGGTTGAGCAACGCCTCCACTTCCGGGTTACCGCGGGAGAGGGCGTTGCCGACAATCACCAGATCCGGGCGAGGAATGAGGTTGGCCGCAGCATACCCTTCACGCAACTCGATGCCTGCCTCCTCCAGTTGGGTGCTCATGGGTGGGTAGACATTGGAATCCGAGCCACTGACCTGGAAACCCAGCTCACGCGCCAGCAGCGCCAGACTGCCCATGAACGTGCCACAGATGCCGAGAATATGAAGGTGCATCAGAATCCGACCTTATCGACAGGAAAATGGGCGCCAGCGCCCTACGCAGAAAGAGTCGGCAGACTAGCACGGCCCGCCGACGCGCCTCCAGCGGCGTGCAGCCGCGCTGACTTTCGTCTAGAATAATTCGCCTTTTCGTGAAGCATGAAACGGACCCTTCCTCGCACGAGATCAGGAGCACGCAAGCCCCATGGCCCAGCATAACGCCTTCTATGCCCAGTCTGGCGGTGTCACCGCCGTGATCAACGCCAGCGCCTGCGGAGTGATCGAAGCCTGCAAGCGTCACCCTGACCGCATCGGCAAGGTCTATGCCGGACACAACGGCATCATCGGTGCCCTGACCGAGGACCTGATCGATGTCAGCCAGGAGAGCGACGAGACCATTACCGCCCTGCGCCATACCCCCGGCGGCGCCTTCGGCTCCTGTCGCTACAAGCTCAAGGATATCGAGACTCACCGCACCCAGTACGAACGCCTGATCGAGGTCTTCCGCGCCCACGACATCCGCTACTTCTTCTATAACGGCGGCGGCGACAGCGCCGACACCTGCCTCAAGGTCTCCCAGCTCTCCGAAAAGCTCGGCTACCCCCTGACCGCGATTCACGTGCCCAAGACCGTCGACAATGACCTGCCGATCACCGACAACTCGCCGGGATTTGGCAGCGTGGCCAAGTACATCGCCACCTCGACGCTGGAGGCCTCGCTGGATATCGCCTCCATGTGCGCCACCTCCACCAAGGTCTTCGTGCTCGAGGTCATGGGCCGCCATGCCGGCTGGATCGCCGCTGCCGGGGCGCTTGCCGGCAACGGGGAAGGCGAGCCCCCCCACCTGGTGATCTTTCCCGAGGTGGCCTTCGATCGCGCCAGAGTCATGGACCGGGTGGAAGAGGCAGTGCAGAAGTATGGCTACTGTGTGATCGTGGTTTCCGAGGGGGCACGCTACGAGGATGGCACCTTCCTCGCCGACTCGGGCAATACCGACGCCTTCGGCCATCGCCAGCTGGGCGGGGTGGCGCCTACCCTGGCAGGCATGGTCAAGCAGGACCTGGGCTACAAGTACCACTGGGCCGTGGCCGACTATCTGCAGCGTGCCGCCCGCCACCTGGCCTCGAGGACCGACGTCGAGCAGGCCTATGCGGTCGGCGAGAAGGCGGTTGAGCTGGCCATTGAAGGCAAGAACTCGATGATGCCGGCCATCAAGCGCGTCAGCGAGACACCCTACGAGTGGCGCATCGAAGCCGCACCGTTGGCCGAGGTGGCCAACCGCGAGAAGTTCATGCCCGCCGAGTACATCCGCGAGGATGGCTTCGGTATCACCGATGCATGTCGCCAGTACCTCTTGCCGCTGATCCAGGGCGAGGATTACCCCCCCTACGAGAACGGCCTGCCCAAGGTCGCCCGCCTCAAGCTGGCCAAGGTCGAACGCAAGCTGGAGGAGTTCAAGCTGTGAAAGGCGTGCCGTATTGTCGTGACTGAACGGCCTTCGACAAAGCCTATGCCAGCGACAGCATGGTGTGAGCTTCGAACGGGCCGGCCAGGCATGGCCGGACCGCCGTCCGCTGAGCCAGGCCTACCGCAGCAGCCAGGACAACACCAGCAGCAGCAGCAGGATCCCGGCGATACCCTGCCAGAAATTGGCCGGCTCGCGTAGCAGGCGAGAGGATTTCACGACTTTCCTCCCCTTACCGTCATGGTGACGCAGCGCATAGAGAAACTCCGACATGCGCCGGAAGCGCAGCGGACGCTGCGGGTCCAGCGCCCGACGCAGGGTGTCGTCCAGCTCAAGCGTGACCTCCGGATTGTACAACCGAGCACTGCGATAGCTCAGCTGCTCCAGGTCGGTATGCCCCCGCAGCTGATTCGGGGCCAGCTCGTAGGGCAGCTTGTCGGTCAACAGCCAGTAGACGGTGGAAGCCAGGGAATATTGATCGCTGCGCCGACCCACGCTGTCATCCAGCGCATACTCCGGTGCGTTGTGTTCGCTGAGCCCGAGTTGACGCGCCAGCTCGCGGGAGCGCCGATGCCCCTCCAGATCGCGCATGTGGCAGGCACTGAAATCGGTCAGCACGACCTGCCCGTGGCTATCGATGAGGACATTGTCGGGATGAATGCGCTGATGCAGCAAGTCGCGATGGTGGAGCGCCTGCACCGCCTTGCCCAGTTGAACCGCGATATCCAGCCGCTGCGCCAGGCTGGCCTGTGGGTGGCGCCTGGCCCAGTCGGTCAGGGTCATGCCGTCGACATAGACCATGAGGTAATAGAGATAGCGTCGCGGGCGGGAAGGTTCCATGACACGAGCCACGAAGGGTGACTTGACCCGCTCCACCACCCATTGCTGCAGCAGGAAGTGTTCGAGATAGGCGTTGCGATTGGAGAGCTCCGGACTCGGGGCCTTCATCACCATCTCGCGTTCGGTGCGTGTGTCACGCACTCGATAAACCCGCGACTGGGCGGTACGCGACAGCACTTCCTGGATCTCCAGGCCATCGATTCGTTCGCCGGGCGACAGCTCAGGCGGGATCGGCAGGTCGCCATAGATACGCCCGGGATGGTCGCCCCCCTCCTCCGGCAGTTGATCGATACGCACCAGCTGGAAGCAGAACTGATCGGCGCCATACCCCCGGGCCTGAGCGCGGTCACGCGCCGCACTGGCCAGCCGTTCACAGGCGGCATCGAGATCGCTGGCGTCCTCTCGAATCAGCTGGACATAGTCCGACGGCATCAGCGTGCCCCGTACCGCCTGGGTCGTGAACAGGAAGATATCGCCCTGCTTGAGGGGAAGCTGCAGGTAATCGATATCGATGCTGCCATCCAGCCCCATAGCCCTTGATGGGTAGCGATACCCCCCAAGGTCGGTGATGTGGTCCCGCGAAAGCTGTTCGAATTCCGCACCACGCAGGCGAAAGACCAACGTATCGCCCATATGGAACAGGTGGGCCTCGCGAGCCCGAAAGACCATGGCCGAAAGCGACGAGACGTAGCTCCCATCCTCGACGAAGGTGCTCTGACTGTAGCACCAGCCGTTGAGGGCACGCAGCACGCGGGTCGCCGACGTCTTGACGTCCCAGTGATCGGGCGTGGAAAAGTAGTCGGCAAGAAAGCCACGCACGCTGAGATCGCCCGCCTGCTTGGCGATGGCATTGCGAGAACTGGTATCGCTGATGAGAGCGCAAGCGCCCTTCGCCGTGAGCTGGCCAACCTCGTCGGGAATGCGAACCGACATGGAGCTGCGGTGGCGACGCCGATCCGGGGCCACGAAAGCCTGACCGACATTCAGTGACAGCTGGGTAGGTACCAAGGCACGCTCCTCACGATTTGCCGCTTGCACGATGTTTTTGCCAAATGCTGCCGTCGATCGCCCGGACTGCGACTTGCGCATGCCATCATACACGCTTGTCAGGGGCCAAGCCTGTCAACCAAAGCCCAAGCTCGCCGGAGGAAGCCAATCCATCACCTATGTCGCATTGGTAATCCCCTCTCCAGCTCCGTATAATGCGCCGCATTTCGGGCCACTCGCATTTTCGCCAAAGCATTTTCGCCAAACCAAGGAAGCGACGATGAACTTCGACAACATCCCTGCCGGCAAAGACCTCCCCAATGATGTCTATGTGGCGATCGAGATTCCTGCCCACCACACCCCGGTCAAGTACGAAATCGACAAGGAAATGGGCACGCTGCTGGTCGACCGCTTCATGGCCACCCCGATGTTCTACCCGGCCAACTACGGCTTCATCCCGCACACCCTGGCCGACGACGGCGACCCCCTCGACGCCCTGGTAGTCACTCCCGTGCCGGTCCAGGCAGGCAGCATCATCCGTGCACGGCCGGTGGGTATCCTGAACATGACCGATGAAGCCGGCGAAGATGCCAAGCTGGTCTGCGTGCCCCATGCCAAGCTGAGCACCCTGTATGACGACGTGCATGAGGTCACCGACCTGCCCGAGCTGCTGCGCCAGCAGATCGCCCACTTCTTCGAGAACTACAAGGATCTCGAGAAGGGCAAGTGGGTCAAGGTGGAGTCCTGGGAAGGCGCCGAGGCCGCCCGCAAGGCCATCGAGAAGGCGGTCGCCGCCTACGAGAAGGCCTGAGCCAGCACCAGCGCCTCACGAGACGGGCCGCCCTCTGGGGCGGCCCGTTGCCGTTGTGGGCGAGCCGCGACAAAGGCGCGCACCCACGGGTGGTCAACAGCCGCTGCCGGCTGGGGTATCCTTGAGGGCAACGTCCTCGTGCGCCCTTCGCCGCTGAACTCGGCCGGCCTCGCCGGGTCTTAGCAGCGCACCGGTTCTGCTTCGAAAAGGATGACCGTCTTGACCGCTCGCCACCTCGCCCGACTCTGCACCCTGCTGCTGACCCTGCTGCTGCCCCTGGCCGCCCAGGCCCAGTGGTTCTCCTCCTCCTCCAGTAACCAGGGCGACTTCCTGCCGGTGATGGAGGCCTTTCAGCCCAGCGCCTGGCATGACGGCGAGACCCTCTATATCGGGTTCGAAAACGCCGAGGGCTACTACCTCTACCGCCACCGCCTCGACGTGGAGAGTGCCGACGGCACCCTGACGCTGGGCGAGCCGACCATTCCGCCGGGGGAGTTCACTTCCGACGAGTTCCTAGGCGACGTCTACGTCTTCTATGACCGGGTGGTGTTCGAGGCGCCCATCGAGAACGGCGCCGAGGGCCCCCAGGATGTCCGCGTCAGCTTCCAGGGCTGTGCCGATGCCGGACTCTGCTACCCGCCCGAACAGGTCGACCTGCAGGCCAACGAGGGAGCCATGCCCGCGGCCTTCGTCGGCTGGCGCGACCCGGGCGAGGGCGGCGAGTCCCGCGCCGCCGCCCCGGCCGCCCCGCTCAGCGAAGACGGCCGTTTCAACGCCCTGATCCGCGAGGCCAGTCTGCCGCTGGCCCTGGGGCTGTTCTTCCTCGCCGGGCTGGGGCTGACCTTCACCCCCTGCGTGCTGCCGATGGTGCCGATCCTCTCCTCGATCATCGTCGGCCAGAATCCCAGCCGACCTCGCGCCTTCGTGCTCTCGCTCAGCTATGTCGCCGGCATGGCACTGACCTATGCGGCCGT
>SKVX01000185.1 GCA_007129225.1 Halomonas sp. | reverse complement strand
CGACGAGGAACTGGACGAAGAGTAGTGGCGACGCCGGCAACACCGCCGGGAGGCCTGCGGCCTCCAGTCGTGAGCTGAAGCTTCCTCCTGCAGAATGGCGTCGCACCGTGGGTGGAGAGAGTCACTGTTGGAGCGCTCGGTTCGGCGCCCCGAGTTCCCATCGCGACTGGCGCCGCCAGGCGCCTCAGGTGCGCGGCAGAGTAACCCCCCGCTGCCCCATGTATTTCCCGCCCCGATCCTTGTAGGAAACCTCGCAGATCTCATCCGACTCCAGGAACAGCATCTGGGCCACGCCTTCGTTGGCGTAGATCTTGGCCGGCAGGTTGGTGGTGTTGGAGAACTCCAGGGTCACGTGCCCCTCCCACTCCGGCTCCAGCGGCCTCACGTTGACGATGATGCCGCAGCGGGCATAGGTGGACTTGCCCAGGCAGATGGTCAGCACACTACGCGGGATACGGAAGTATTCTACGGTGCGGGCCAGGGCGAAGGAGTTGGGCGGAATGACGCAGACATCTCCCTTGATGTCGACGAAGCTCTTCTCATCGAAGGCCTTGGGATCGACGATCGCGGAGTGGATATTGGTGAATACCTTGAACTCGTCGGCACAGCGCACATCGTAGCCATAACTGGACGTACCGTAGGAGATCACCCGCTGGTCGTTCACGTAGCGAACCTGGTCGGCTTCGAAGGGCTCGATCATGCCTTCCCGCTCGGCCATGCGGCGGATCCAACTGTCAGCTTTGATGCTCATTGGGTCGTCCTGATGCTGTCAAATCACGAATCGGGGCCGCCATGATAGCGGCCCCGGCGTCGGTCGTCACTGTCTGCTCAATCGTCCACGTCTGTTGCAGCCATCAGCACCACTCGTGGCTGATCCGGGGACAGTGCAAGGCCCCAGCCCTGATCAATCATCGCTGAAGGAGATGCTTGGCCCTTCGTCTGCCTGCTGCCCTTGGATCTGCTCGGCGATCTGACGGGCCATGGCGCGGAAGGTGGCGGTCACGTCACCATCCGGATCGGCCACCACCGTCGGTCGCCCGCCGTCGACCTGCTCGCGAATCGACAGGGCCAGGGGCAGGCGACCCAGCAGACGGGTCTCGTATTCCGCCGAGATCCGCTCACCGCCGCCCTCACCGAAGATCGGCTCGGCATGGCCGCACTGGGTGCAGACATGCAGGCTCATGTTCTCGACGACGCCGAGCACCGGCACGTTGACCTTGCGGAACATCTCGATGCCCTTGCGCGCGTCGAGCAGGGCAATGTCCTGGGGCGTGGTCACGATGACGGCGCCGTCGACGGGCACCTTCTGAGCCAGGGTCAGCTGAATGTCACCGGTGCCCGGCGGCATGTCGATGAACAGTACATCGAGATTGTCCCAGGCCGTCTGGGTCAGTAGCTGCTGGAAGGCACCGGACACCATGGGGCCGCGCCAAACCATGGGCTCGCGGGTATCCACCATGAAGGCCATGGACATGGCCTGAAGCCCGTGGGCCTCCAGCGGCCTGAAGCGGTTCTCGCCGGCCTGTTGCGGTCGTGCACCTTCTGCCACACCGAGCATCTGGGCCTGACTGGGCCCGTAGATGTCGGCATCAAGGATGCCGGTGCGGTACCCCTCAGCGGACATGGCCAAGGCCAGGTTGACGGCAACGGTGGACTTGCCCACCCCACCCTTGCCGGATGCCACGGCGACGATATGCTTGACCCCTTCGATCACGACTCGCTCCTTGTACTGATGGATGTCTCTCCGCTCGTGGGAAACATGGAATCACCTCGGCCAGTATAACGCGCTCGCAACCGGCCAAACGAGAAGCGGCGAGCCAGGCTCGCCGCTATTCCGCCTCCTGATGCCTAGCGCCTGATTCAAGACTGCTCGGCTTCCTCTTCCTCGTTCTCTTCCTCGTCCTCTTCTTCGGCCTGCTCCTGCTCAGGCTCCTGCTCAGGCTCCTGCTGCTGGGCACGCTCCTGATCGGACGTACGGATCTGGAGATCCTCCAATTCACTGCGCCATTCGGAAAGCTGTGCTTCCAGTCGCTGCAACTGTTGCTGGCGACGCTCGATCTGATCATCGAGCTGGGTCAGGGCACCGCGCCGATCCTCGAGCTCCACCATCAAAGCCTCACGCTCGGCACGCGCTTCCTCAACCTCGGAAAGGGTTTGCTCGCGCAGCTCCCTTGCCTCGCCGATTTCGCGTTCCACCTCGTCACGCCAGGCCTCCAGGGCTTCGATGTCGTTTTCCAGCGCGTCGATGGTGGATTCTCGCTCAGTGATTTCGGCGCCCAACGTATCCAGCTGCTCGTCTGCCGCAGTAATGTCCTCTTCGATCACTGCCAGCTCATTATCAGCCAGGTCGCGGGCGACCTCGGCCTCCTGGCGCTCATCGACGGCAATCTGGCGCAGCTCTTCGGCTTCCTGGCGCGCCGCCTCGGCCTCCTGGCGTGCCTCTTCGGCTTCCTGACGGGCGGCTTCGGCATCACTGCGAGCCTGTTCCACCGCCTCATACTCGCCACGCACTTCGACCAGCGCCTCTTCTGCCTCGGTCTTCTCGGCCTGGTAGGCTTCGATGTCGGCCTCAAGAGCGGCACGCTCCTCCTGAAGTTCACCCAGTTGCCCCTCGACCTCAGCCACTTCGGCCTCAAGGCGCGCAATCTCGTCGCGGGCGGCTTCTTGCTCCTCGGCCAATGCCGCCTCGGCAGCCTGCTGCTCCTCATTTAGCTCTGCCAGGCGGGCCTCCAGGGCCTCGATGTCCTCACCTGCATCATCACGCGCCTGCAGCTGAGACGCCAATTGCTGATGATCGTCCTGTAGCGCGGCCAGCTGCTCCTCTAGGGCTTGGCTGCGATCGCGATGATTACCGGCGCTGTTGTGGGCAAAGATCGCCCAGATCACCGCAAGCAACGCCACGGCCACCAGGGCCTTGACTCGGTTGTCTTTGTAAAGTGGGCTCTGGGTATTTTCCGACATTGGCAAGACCCTCTCTCTGGTAAAAGATGCCTGGCATCGAGCGATGACAGGCGCGTACCGTCATAAATCAGCATACATAGGCATCAACCATGGTGAAAGGGAACCAGAAAAGCTCAGAAGCGCTCGCCAGGCTTCAGGTACCGCCACTGGCCCGCCGGCACGCGCCCCAGTGACACCCCGCCGATACGCAGGCGCTTGAGGCTCAGCACCGTCAGCCCGACGCTAGAGCACATCGACTCGATCTGCCCTGACACCATCCCCTTCACAGCAAAGCGTAGATGGGTTTCGCTCTGTCGGCTGACTTTGCAGGGTGCCAACTTCCGGCCTGGCTCGCTCTTGCCGCGGCGCAGCGCTTCCAACTGCTCATCGTTGAGGGTACCGTCGACTTCGGCCACCACCTCCTGCTCGAGCCGCGCCGTATCTTCATCGAGCCGCCTCACCACACGCCTGTCCTGGGTAAAGACCAGCAAACCGGAACTGCCTTCTTCCAGCGGCAGCATCGGCTGCAGAGCGCGGAAATGCGCCTTCAGGGGATTCAGCCCGGCGGGATCGTCCTGCCAGTGCGTTTCCGGTGAAATCAATTCCCTGACCCACTCGGCCTCTTCGCTGACGGCAAGACCCGGGGGAGCGTTGGCCAGCAGGGTAACAGGAGGGATCTCCTTCGCCCTGGCGCCAGGCAGTAACTCGACACGCTGCTCGCCAACCTTGAACTGCGGCTCCTCGACGACGTCGCCATCGACCGTCACCCAGCCCCCGGCAATGTAGAGCTCTGCCTCCCGGCGTGAACAGGGCAGTTGCCGCGCCAGCCGTTTGGATAGCCGTTCGGTAGTGGGTGGTGTGGGTGAAGCGGTATCGGCGACGGTCATGGAATGTCTCGAATGAGAGGAATGAAGTGGAATGGAAGAGGACGGCACTGCTGGTGGGGAATCAGGTTTCCACCTTGCCACGCATGGCCTTGTGCTGGCCTCGCTTCTTCTTGCTGTCCAGGCGACGCTGCTTGGCCCCCTTGCTCGGACGGGTCGCGACCCGCTTCTTCGGTGCGTACATCACGCTCTTGATCAGCGCCTTGAGTCGACCGAGAGCCTCGGCTCGGTTCCGCTCCTGGGTACGGTGGGCCTGGGCCTTGATGATCACCACCCCGTCACGGGTAATGCGCTGGTCGTTGAGGGCCAGCAGCTTCTCCTTGAAGCCTTCGGGAAGGCTGGAAGCGCGGATGTCGAAACGCAGGTGAATCGCTGTCGCCACCTTGTTGACATTCTGCCCGCCGGCGCCCTGGGCACGCACCGCCTGCATGTCGATTTCATGGTCTGCAAGGATGACCTGGCGAGAGAGTTCCAACATGTTATCTGCCTTATGCCGCTCACGCCGGGGCGCGGGGCAACGAATGATAGGGGCCGAGCGAACTTGTGCCGGCGATCAGGGATCTTCCCGCGGCGACTCGATTCGCCAACGGGAGTACCAGGGAATGCCCTGGATATTGATATCCAGTTGACGCAACCATCCGGCCACCACCAGGTTCGATTGGTGGGCAGCCCAATAGGCCCGGGGATGCGGGACGAAGTGGAGGCCGAACTCCTCACTGTATACGGACTCGACATCCCCTTCGAAATGCCGATCGAGGCGGCGCCGAAGTTCCCTGACCCGCCCAGCCTCTGCCTGGAGCGGATAGGTCCGCACCAAGCCCTCGGGTGCCATCCGCGAAAAGTCGCCGGGCCCGGTCACGTCCTCATGGATACCGCGTCCCAGCGCACTGGCGGTCGGCACGAGCAGGGCCGCGGCACCTGACAGGAAGTGGCGTTGCCCCTCCACATACCACCGCCATTCACCATAGCTGTAACGCACCATGCCGCCCTCCTCCCGCGGCAGGACCAGACTGGAATGGCGACCGTGATCGATCAGGTAGACATCCATCGGCTGGGCGATCTCCGCCGGCGCAGGCGGCATGACGCGTCCGGTACAGGCGGAAATCAGCAGGACTACCAGCAACAGACATATCCAGCGCAGTGTGACCAAGAACGAATACATATCAACAAGCCAGCCATATCCTGTGTTTGGCCCCTTTGCCCGGACGATGGGCGCGCACCGTGACCTCTTCCACTAGAAGCCCGATTCGGCGCAGGCGCTCGGTGAAGGCGGGATCCTGGCCCGCCGACCAGATCGCCAGCACACCATCCGGACGCAGCGCCTCCTGGGCAGCGGCGAGGCCTTGCGGTGAGTATAGCCAGTCATTTTCCTTGCGCGTCAGCCCCTCGGGACCATTGTCGACGTCGAGCATGATGGCGTCGAAGCTGCCAGGCTCACGCTTGAGCAGCTCACCAACATCACCCAGGCTGACGACGGTACGCGGATCGTTCAGTGGATAACCGGCAGCGGCGCCCAAGGGCCCCCGGTTCCAGTCGACGACGCCGGGAACCAGCTCGGCGACGACTACCTGGGCGCTGTCGGGTAGCGAGCGTAATGCGGCCGCCAGCGTAAACCCCATGCCGAGACCACCGATCAACACCCGGATACCGGTGCGATCAGCTATCCGCTCGCAGGCCAGTTCGGCCAAGGCATCCTCGGAGCCGTGCAGGCGGGTATTCATCAGCTCACCGGGACTGCCGGCGATACGAATGGAGAACTCGTCATTGCGCTGCAGCAGGCGCAGCTCACTGCCCTTGCCAGGGATGCTGGCAGTACCGATCACTTCGAATTTGGCCATGATGCCTCATTGGCGAGATAGGAACGCGCAAATGCCCGCCGCCATGCAGAGTACCCTACCGCCGTTCAGGGCCCGGCACGGGAACCAATCATCCCGTCCTTGCTCGAAACTCGGACCGCAAGCGCATCGGCACCCGAACGGCAAGCGAGAGGAGAAGAAGCCATGGCAACGGCGACAACGCGACGGCGGCTACCCAAACGGTATCCGATAATCCTGGCCATTATGCTGGCCTTGGCGACGACTTGCCATTCACTCGCCAGCGAAGCCGGATTTCAGCCGCTGGACCAGCGCGCTCTCCAGAGCCTGGAATCCGAAGCCGGCGACATCTCACGCCTGCACTCCCTGGTCGTTGCCGAGCATGGGGAGATCGTATTCGAGCACACCTACGCCGGCCCCGGGAGTCACCAGCCGGCCAATATCAAGTCCCTCTCCAAGACGGTGCTTGCCGCACTGGCAGGGGCCGCCATCGAGCAGGGGGTGATCGACGACGTCGACCAGCCCATCGTGGCGCTGCTCGGCCCCCTGGTGCCCAATGGGGTCGACCCGAGAGTGGAAGAGATCACCGTCGGTCATCTGCTCTCGCTGCAGGCCGGGCTTGAGCGCACCTCCGGTGCCAACTATGGCGCCTGGGTCGCCAGCGCGAACTGGGTCGCGGACGCCCTGAGCCGCCCCTTCGTCGATCGGCCCGGTGGACGAATGCTCTACTCCACCGGCTCCAGCCACCTGCTCTCTGCTGCCCTGACCCAGGCCAGTGGCGTCAGCACCCTGTCCCTGGCCAGGCAACTGCTGGGCGAACCGCTGAATATCACCATTTCTGACTGGCCCCGGGATCCGCAAGGTATCCACTTCGGCGGCAACGACATGCAGCTGTCGCCGCGAGCGCTGATTCAAATTGGCGAACTCTATCGGCTCGGTGGCGTGATCGATGGCACGCGCATACTACCGGACGGCTGGGTGGAGATGTCCTGGCAACCCCGGGGCACCTCGCCCTGGACCAACGACGGCTACGGCTATGGCTGGTTCATCACCGAGCTGGCCGGAGAAACCGCCTACTACGGTCGCGGCTTCGGCGGCCAGGCGCTATACGTGATTCCCGACAGGAAATTGACCATCGCCATCACCGCGGACCCCATGCCACCGTCGCCCGGCGGACAGTTCCAACAACGGCTGCATGCAATAGTCGAGACCCTGCTGAAACAGAGTCAGCACTCAATCAATGGCGGGAAGGCAACAACCGGGCGAGGCATAAGACAACAGCATACGCCATTGCTGGAACGGCCTCGCCCTGCTACCTGACCCCGCTATCAGCGAAGGCCAAGCATCGAGAGAATGAAAAGGACAACGACAATCAGGCCAATGATATAGATAATATTGCGCATGCAGCACTCCTTGCTGGCAAGATGAAAGGGAGAAACGCACGACGAATCTGATGCCTTCGTCAGGTTCCAGTGTAGTGAACCTGATGAATTCAGCCAGCAAGCACCGGCAGAGTTCATACCGGTTGTCGATGTTTGTGTAGCCTAATACCTTTACATGGGTAGAAACGTAGCCTGACAGTGACAGCAGCGTAGCATGGGAGAACATGGCAGAACTCACTGCTGACGTTCGGTAACGCAAACTGAGCACAAGGACGGCAATGCGCATGTCTCGAGCACGTAAAACGCGGAACGTCGTCTTCGTTGTACTCCCCCTGGTGGGACGCTTTGTCTGGCGCGTCCTGTCCGCCTTTCTGCGCAACCACGGCATCCTGCTGGCTGGCGGTGTGGGCTACAATATTCTTCTCTCAATCGTCCCCTTGTTCGCCCTGATAACGGTATTGTTGACCCAGGTCGTCCAGGAACAGATCCTGCTCGATGTCCTCAGCGTCCAGGTGCTTCACCTGGCCCCGGCCCATGCCGAGCTGCTGATGGATGCCGTACGCGCCCTGCTCGACTCCCGCGATGCCATCGGGCTGTTCGGCCTGCTCGTACTGCTGGTCTTCAGTTCCTTCGCCTTTCGCATGCTGGAGGATGCACTCGCAATCATCTTCCACGCCCCCGAGCCGAACAAGGGGCGCAGCATTTGGGTCTCGGTGCTGCTTCCCTACGCCTTCATGCTGGTCCTGGGTACCGGCCTGATGGCGTTGACCCTGCTGGCCACCCTGGCCGAAGCCATCAATGCCCTGTGGCTAGTCCTCTTTGACCGCAACATGCCTTTTGCAGGCCTCTCGGAGCCGCTGCTCAACCTGTTCAGTTTCTTCGGCGTCTTCATCCTCTTCAGCGCCATCTACAAGGTGCTGCCGGTGGTAAAGATCGCACTGAGGCGCGCCATCGTGGGCGGGTTCGTGGCGGCACTGCTGTGGGAGGGGGTGCGGCTGATTCTGGTGTATTACTTCGTCAACCTCTCCTTCGTCAACGTCGTCTACGGCTCCCTGGCCGCGCTCATCGTGGTACTGCTGAGCCTGGAGGTGGGCGCGATCATCCTGCTGCTGGGCGCGCAGGTGATCGCCGAACTGGAGTACAACGCACGCCGAGGGCTGCCGTGGCACGTGGACCCACGCCGAAAACCGATTACCCATCTGGATTGATGCGGCCGGCATCCTGGCAGACCGAGCCGTGATGCCCTGCTTCAATGGTGTACCTCACCGACCCATCTCAGTTTCCTGTATCGATCGGTGCCGTCGGCGCCATGCTCAATGGGGGCGTTGAGTTCGATCACGGTACAGGCGCCGGAACAGGGTCCACAGACTCTTGCCCGTGACCATACCCATTAGGTAGATCACCACCAGGAGCAGTGCCATGGGTAGCCTGAGGCCCCAGGTCAGGAATCGGACCTCCACCATGACGATATTCTGTACGACCAGGATGAGCACCAACACCGCGATAACTACCTTGACCGCCAGCAGCAGCTTTTCCATGCACGCTCTCCCGTCGAATGTGATCTCCTCAAGCTGAGCTTCGTCGCGCCGCCTGTCAACCGATTGTCCGCCACTGGAAGATGGAGCCACCCGTAGCTGCCCAGGCGGCTCCGATGACCTGACGCCAGGATCAACCGATGGCGAAGACCGCGCCGGCAGCGGCAATGGCGACCCCGAGCCCACGCACGAGACGCCTTTCACGGGCCATCAGGTAGCCACCCAGTAGACGACCGGCATAGGTAAGGGCAAGCGTGGCCAGGGTGAAACCCGCCAGGTAGGCGAGCATCGAAACCCCATAGGGCATTTCGTTGCCGTGGGCATGACCGTGAAACAACATGAACAGCACGACCACCCCGGCACCCAGCACGCTGGGCACCTTGACCAGGGCTGCGATCAGGACGCCGGCCAGCAGCACCGACAGGGCGATCCCGAACTCGACCCCGGGCAGGGCCAGGCCCCCCCAGGCAAGGCCGGCACCCAGCAGCATGCCGCCGGCCGCGAGCAGGGGCGCGCCAAGGCGCAGCGGGCGAGACTGGCGAAGGCTCCAGAGACCGATGGCCAGCATCGCCAGCAGGTGGTCGAACCCCAGCAGCGGATGGGTCAGGCCGGCCGCGAAGCCCCCCTCATGATGATGACCGGGGTGGGCAACGGCGAGGCCGGCCACCAGCAACAGGGACGGCGCGGCGGCCAAGGCCGCCCGGGTGGCGGGGGAAAGAGCTGTCATCATGGTGGCATTCTCCTAATGGTGATGAGGCAATGATGGGAAACCGGCTGTCAGACTGCCGCGCCCTGGGGCCGGCGTTCCGGCAGCATGCCGCGGTCGAGAATGAAGCGGATGATCGTCTCGAGTCCTACCCCGTCATAGAGGTTGGTGAAGACGAAGGGGCGCTCGCCACGCATCTTCTTCGAGTCACGCTCCATGACGTCCAGCGAGGCATGCACCTGCTCGGCGATATCGATCTTGTTGATGATCAGCAGGTCTGACTTGGTGAT
>SKVX01000109.1 GCA_007129225.1 Halomonas sp. | reverse complement strand
TTCGAACATAAGCCCCGTCTCCTGGACCGCGCCGCGGCCCTAATCAGAAATTTCCTTTCAACCAGCCCTTGATTCTTGCCAGCGCCGGAATCCCTTCCATTACCCCACGCCGGGAGACGTCATCACGCCCGGGCTGTGCCGCGACCAACCTTCCCTCGCGCCCTCGCCCGTTCCGCACTTCCTGAAGGGCGTAATGTAGCAAACCAACGCCCGTCGAATAAATCGGGTTGCGAACCACATCGGCCAGACCGCGCACGTTGATCGGGCAGGCAATGCGAACCGGCATATGGAATATCTCCTCGGCCAGCTCGACCACGCCCTCCATCCGCGACGTCCCGCCTGTCAGCACCACACCAGCCGCCACCAGGTCCTCGAAGCCACTGCGACGCAGTTCGTCACGAATCAGGGTGAAGAGCTCCTCGTAGCGTGGCTCGACCACCTCCGCCAGTGCCTGGCGGGAAAGGTCCCTGGCCGGGCGGTCGCCGACACTGGGCACCTTGATCATTTCGTCGCTGGAAGCCAGTTGGGTCAAGGCACAGGCGTACTTGACCTTGATCTCCTCAGCGTACTGGGTCGGCGTTCTCAGCGCCATGGCGATATCATTGGTGACCTGATCACCGGCGATGGGTATCACCGCCGTATGGCGTATGGCCCCTTCGGTGAAGACGGCGATATCGGTGGTGCCACCGCCGATGTCCACCATGCAGACACCCAGCTCCCGCTCGTCCTCGGTGAGTACCGCCATGCTGGACGCGAGCTGCTCGAGAATGATGGCGTCCACCTCCAGTCCACAGCGACGAACGCACTTGTCGATGTTCTGCACCGCGTTGAGTGCCGCCGTCACCAGGTGGACACGCGCCTCGAGACGAACGCCGGACATGCCCAGCGGCTCGCGAATACCGCCCTGGGTGTCGATGGAGAATTCCTGGGGCAACACATGCAGGACTCGCTGCCCCTCGGATATCGCCCTTGCCCTTGCCGAGTCGATAACCCGATCGATGTCGGTTGACATGACTTCGCGATCCTTTATCGCGACCACGCCATCGGAATTCATCGAGCTGATATGACTGCCGGCAACGCCCACATAGACCGAATGGATATCGCAGCCGGCCATCAATTCGGCCTCTTCCACGGCTCGCTGAATGGATTGCACCGTGGATTCGATATTGATCACGACGCCCTTTTTCATACCGCGGGAGGGGTGTGAGCCGATGCCGGCGATCTCGATGCCGCCATCATCGGTTGGCTGCCCGACAATCGCCACCACCTTGGATGTTCCGATATCCAGTCCGACTACCATGTTAGATGAATTGGAAGTGACTGCCATGCGTCGGGGTATCTCCTAAAACTTGACCCGCTGGGAATCCCACTATTCTTCATTAAATGGTCATTGCGCCCATTATAGGAACAACTAGCGTTAAACCACCAGTCCAATACGTAAAACTGCGATCACGATACGGGTTATTTCTCGCAAAAGGAACACCGCTTTCGTTCGAATCCTGTAGCCGTGCATTCAAAAAAGGACTCAGCCTGCATCGTCGTTTTCCGCCTCTTCGATCTCCGTTTCGCCGTGCCATGCCACTGCAACCCCATTGGGATAACGCAGATCGATATAGCGGATATGCTCTGCCTGCTGTCCCAGCTGCCGCTGCCAGGCGGCCCCCAGACGGGCCAGGCGAGCTTCACGATCGCTGCGCCCCAGCATGACCCAGACCCCATCATCAAGCTGCAATCGCCAGGCGCCACGCGGCTCAAGCCTGAGCTGGGTGATGGTCAGACCCAGGGTGTCGAAGCGCGGCACCAGGCGGTCATGGTAGGCCAGCACTTCGGCCCCGCTGCCGACGGGACCGGCGAGGTCGGGCAGGCCGGAAGGAGGTACCACCGGCGCAAAGGCGAAGGGCTCACCTTCCGGGTTGAGCAGGTAGTCGTCATTCCAGCGAGCCACCGGCACCTGCTCGACAAGCTCGAAGGCCAGCGCGTAGGGCCACTCCCGAGCCACACGCACCTCCGCCAGCCAATCCACCGCAAGTGCGCGCCGTCTCAGGGCCGGCAGGTCCGCCGACAGCCAGGTCTCCCCCTGCACCAGGGGGGCCAACTGGGAGCGAAGATAGTCGGCACTGACATGATTGAGCTCGCCCCGAATAGAGACTCGCTCGATGGGCCGGTCCAGCCAGGTCCAGAGCGCCCGGCCACCGGCCCCGAGCAGGATCAGCAGCAGCAGCAACCCTGTCAGCGAGCCGCGCTTGCTCATGTCCGCCCGTTCGCCAGCGTGGCGGCGAGAATGCGACACACCAGGGCATCGAAATCGATCCCCGCGTGGGCCGCCGCCTGCGGCACCAGGCTGTGATCGGTCATGCCCGGCGAGGTATTGACCTCGATCAACCAGAAGCGCCCTTCCGCATCGCGCATGACATCGACCCGCCCCCAGCCTTCACCGCCGATGGCGGCAAAGGCCTGGCGGCAGAGTTCGCCCAGCTCCGTTTCCTCATGGGCCTCAAGCCCGCAAGGCAGGTGATAACGGGTATCGTTGGAGACGTACTTGGCGTCGTAGTCGTAGAAGCCACCGGGTACCTCGACACGAATCGCGGGAAGTACCGTTTCGCCCAGCAGCGAGACCGTATACTCCTCACCGGCGATGAAGCGTTCGGCCATGACCCGCCCGTCGTAGCGGCAGGCATCGCGATAGGCGGCCACCAGTGCCTCACGGCTGTCGACGATACTGATCCCCAAGGTCGATCCTTCATGGACCGGCTTGACAATCAGCGGCAGGCCCAGCCGGGCGATGACATCGTCCCAGTCGGCATCGGGCTCGAGCATCAGAGACGTCGGCGTCGGCAGGCCCAGCGACTGCCAGACCTGCTTCGTCAACTGCTTGTCCATGCCCAGGGCAGAAGCCAGCACACCACTGCCGGTATAAGGAATGCGCAGCAGCTCCAGCGCCCCCTGGAGAGTGCCGTCCTCGCCGCCACGACCATGCAGGGCGATGAAGACGCGATCGGGCGCCAGCGCCTCGAGCCCGGCCAGACCACCCTCCGAGGGGTCATAACCGATGACATCGATGCCGCTGCGCTCCAGCGCCCCCAGTACCGCCGCTCCGCTCTTGAGCGACACCTCACGCTCGGCGGAATCTCCGCCGTAGAGCACCACCACACGCCCAAAATCGCTGGCGGAAATCATAGCGACACCTCACCGAGCTTGAGCCCGCTCTGCGCCAAGCCCAGGGCGATGCCACCCACGTCGCCGGCTCCCTGGGTGATCAGGATATCCCCGGGACGCAGCACCCGCTCCAGCAGCTCGGGAAGTTCCGACTTGTGCTGCACGAAGATGGGATCCAGCCCGCCCCGCTGGCGAAGGGAGCCCGCCAGTGTCCGGCCGTCGGCGCCGGGTATCGGGGCCTCGCCGGCACTGTAGACATCCAGCAGCAGCAGTGTATCGACACCACTGAGCACCCTGACGAAATCCTCGTAGAGATCTCGGGTGCGGGTATAACGGTGGGGCTGGTAGACCATCACCAGACGACGCTTCGGCCAGCCGGCGCGTACCGCACGTATGACCATCTCCACTTCCCGGGGATGATGCCCATAGTCGTCCACCAGCATGACCTCCCCCTCGCCGCCGGGTGGCGGGAAGTGGCCATGGACCTGGAAGCGACGCCCCACGCCGGCGAAGCCGGCCAGGCCACGCAGAATGGCGGCGTCGTCGACGCCGGCATCGGTGGCTACCACAATGGCGGCCATGGCATTGAGTGCATTGTGACGCCCCGGCATTGCCAGCCGCACCGCCAGCGGCGCCAAGCCGTCGGGACGCAGCGCCGTGAAGCGTACCTCGCCGGCCTCCTGAGCGAAATCGACGATGCGGTAGTCGGCATCCTCGCTGAAGCCATAGGTGACGAACTGGCGGTGAACTCGCTCCAGCAGGCCACGCACATGCTCATCGTCGATGCACAGAATGGCCAACCCATAGAAAGGCAGGTTGTGGAGGAACTCGATGAAGGTGCTCTTCAGTCGCTCGAAATCGCCGCCGTAGGTGCTCATGTGGTCGGCATCGATATTGGTGACGATCGACACCATGGGCTGAAGATGAAGAAAGGAGGCGTCGGACTCGTCGGCCTCGGCCACCAGGTAGTCCCCCTCCCCCAGACGGGCATTGGTACCTGCGCTGGTCAAGCGTCCGCCGATCACGAAGGTCGGATCCAACCCGCCTTCGCCCAGCAGCGTTGCCGTGAGGCTGGTGGTCGTGGTCTTGCCATGGGTACCGGCAACCGCAATGCCGTGGCGAAAGCGCATCAGCTCGGCCAGCATTTCGGCACGGCGGACCACAGGCAGACGATGTTCATGAGCCCACAGTATCTCGGGGTTGGACTCGTCCACGGCGGTGGAGACCACCACCACGTCTGCGCTCATGACGTTCTCGGCGGCGTGACCAATGGCGACCTGGATGCCCAGCTCCCGCAGCCTTTCGACGACCGGCGAAGCCTTGAGATCGCTACCGCTGACCTGGTAGCCCTGATTGGAGAGCACTTCGGCGATGCCGCACATGCCGGCGCCACCAATGCCCACGAAATGAATACGCCGGATACGGCGCATGCCGAGGCCTCGCCCATGGCGGGGCAACGTTGCCTGGCCGGGAACCGGCCTCAGGGTGCTATCGCTCAAGAGCTGTCTCCATGCAGCCGGCCACCAGCCGCTCGACGGCATCGAGGTGCGCACACGCCCGCGAGCGCTGCGCCATGGTGGCCAGGGTGTCGGATTGCAGCAGTGTCGATAGGCGCTCGGCCAGAGACACTGCCGTCATGTCGTGTTGCGGCAACAGTTCGGCCGCCCCCGCCGCAACCAGGGCACGGGCGTTGGCGGTCTGGTGATCGTCGACCGCATGGGGCAGGGGTACGAACAGAGCCGGCTTGGCGGCGGCGGCCAGCTCGGAGACGGTCAGCGCCCCGGCACGGCACACCACGAGATCGGCCCAGTCGTAGGCCGCCGCCATGTCATCGATGAAGTCGACCACCTCCGCCTCGACGCCCTGTGTGTCATACGCCTCCCGGGTGGCGTCCACCTTGTCCCGGCCGGCCTGGTGACGCACCACAGGACGCAGCGCCGCCGGCAGCCGCGCCAGGCCCTCGGGCACCCGCTGATTCAAGGCCAACGCCCCCAGTGAACCGCCGACCACCAGCAATCGCAGGGGCCGGCCGGTCATCGCCTCGGTGCGCCGCGGCGCCTCCCCCAGAGCCGCGATATCGCCACGCACCGGGTTGCCGATCACCTCGGCCTGGCCGGGAAAGGCACCATCGAAGGCGGCATAGATCCGCTTCGCCAAACGGGATAGCGCCCTGTTGGTCAAACCCGCCACGGCGTTCTGCTCATGAATGATCAGTGGCCGTCGAACCAGCCAGGCGGCAAGCCCGCCGGGACCGCTGGCGAAACCACCAAGCCCGACCACCAGCTGTGGATCGAGTCGCCTCAGGATACGGCCAGCCTGCCATACGGCGCGGGTGAGATTGAAGGGGGCGAGCAGCCAGCCGGCCAGGCCGTTGCCACGCAGGCCTGCCACCGAAATCCGATTGAGCGGAATATCGGCCGCCGGCACCAGGCGGTTCTCGATCCCGCGCGGGCTGCCCAGCCAGTGGACCTCCACCCCCTCTGCCTGCAACCCCCTGGCCAGCGACAAGGCAGGAATCACATGTCCTCCCGTGCCCCCCGCCATGATCAATACGCGCCGTGGCTTCGCCTTGCTCACTTCCCGACTCCTTGTGCTTCCGCTGACCGGTGCCCGGCCGTTGCCTCACGACGAGCGACGGGGTTCGCTCTTCGCAGTGCCAGCCGAGTCTCGATATCGGCACGCAGCAACAGCGCCACCATCATCGCGCTGACAAGCAAACTCGAACCGCCATAGCTCAACAGGGGCAGCGTCAGGCCCTTGGTCGGTAGCATGCCGGTGCTGACGGCGATATTGATGAAGGCCTGGGCTCCCACCACCAGCGCAATGCCGTAGCTGAGGTAAGCCGCAAAGGCCATACCGGCCAGCTCCGCCCGCCGCCCCACTGCCATGGCGCGGTAGATCAACAGGGCAAAGAGCCCCACCACGCCGATCGCACCGAACAGCCCCAGTTCTTCGGCCAGCACGGCGAAGACGAAATCGGTATGGGCCTCGGGCAGGTAGAAGAGCTTCTGTACGCTATTGCCCAGCCCCATTCCCAGCCAGTGGCCGCGACCATAGGCGATCAGCGCCTGGGTCAACTGGTAGCCGCTGGCGAACTGGTCCGCCCAGGGATCGGAAAAGCTGGTCAGGCGAGCCAGGCGATAGGGCTCGGCGATGGCGACGTAGAAGCCCAGTACACCGACACCGCCCAGTATCAGCACGAAGCGCACCCAAGGTGCCCCGGCCATCAGCAGCATGCCCATCACGCAGGCTGTCATGACAACCACTGCACCATAGTCAGGCTCGAGAATCAGCAGCACGGCGATGATGCCCATCACCAGCAGCGGGCGCAGAAAAGCGCCCCAGTGGCGCCGCACCTGGGGCAGGAATCGCTCCAGGTAGCCGGCCATGTAGGCAATCAGGCACAGCTTGGCGACTTCCGACACCTGCAGGTTGAACGGGACTCCAGGGATGGAGAGCCAGCGCCGGCTGCCATTCACCTCACGGCCAACGAAGAGCACCAGCACCAGCAGCGCAATACTGACCAACAACAGCAGGGGGCCGTTGGCTCGCCACCAGCCCAGGGGCGAGCGCAGGGTAAAGCCGGCCGCCGCCAGGGCCAGCACCACGAACAGCGCATGACGCTGACTGAAGTACCAGGGGTTACCGGTCAACCCGGCGGCCACCTCCGTGGAAGCCGATGTCACCATGACCCAGCCGATGAGCATCAGTGCAACGGCGGCAAACAACAGCCAGCCATCGAACGGCTGGTCCTGGGTGGAGAGTTTCTGGCGAAGCCTGGCAAAGCGGGTCACAGGGAATCCTCCGAGGCAAGGCGGCAGACCCAGCGACGGAACACTTCGCCGCGCTCCTGGTAGTTGGCAAACTGATCGAGGCTGGCACAGGCCGGCGACAGCAGCACGCAGTCTCCCGGCTCGGCGATCGCCTGCGCCCGGGCCATGGCCGTCTCCAGGTCTTCGACCAGGGTCATTCTCACCCCGCCTTTCAGCGCCCTTTCCAGGCGCTCGGCATCCAGGCCAAAGAGGATCGCTTCCCGGCCGTATCGGGCCAGGGGCTCGGCCAGGGGGCGAAAGTCGGCCCCTTTCCCCATGCCGCCCGCCAGCAGGATCAGTTGGCCGTCCAGGGTCGGTCCCAGGCCCGCGATGGCAGCCAGTGCGGCACCCACATTCGTGCCCTTGGAATCGTTAATCCAGCGCACGCCATCGACCTCGGCAATCACCTCCCCGCGGTGCGGCAGACCGGAAAAGCGGCGCAGCACTCGGCACATGGCCTCCATCGGAAATTCCAGGCGATGCCCCATGGCCAGGGCAGCCAGCGCATTGGCATGGTTGTGCCGGCCTGCCAGGCGCAGCTCGCGCACCGGCATCAGTGGCGTGTCGCCGTGCATCAGCCAGTCGCCGCCATCATGAATGACGATGCCCCATTCACCGTCCTGGGGCGCCCGGGTGGTAAAACTGTCCTGTGCCGGCAGACGCTCCAGCGGTCGGGTCATGGCGTCGTCGGCATTGATCACGCCGTGCCGGGCACCCCGGAAGATACCCAGCTTGGCGGCGCGATAGCCCGCCATGTCGCCATGCCGGTCAAGATGATCCTCGGAGAGATTGAGAAAGGCAGCGGTCTCGGCCCCCAGGCGTGGCGTAGTCTCCAGCTGGAAGCTGGAAAGCTCCAGTACGTAGCAGTCGGCATTCGGCTCGTCATCGAGCAGGTCCAGTGCCGGCGTACCCAGGTTGCCGCCCACCGCCACGCGCCGGCCTGCCTCCCGTGCCATCTCGCCAAGCAGGGTGGTGACAGTGGACTTGGCATTGGAGCCGGTGATGGCGGCGATCGGCGCACGACAGGCGCGCACGAACAGGGCAATCTCGCCGACAACAAGGGGGTCGCCGGTCGCCTCGCGCACCCGCCCGGCAAGTTCGGCCAGCCCCGGCGTGCGCGGATCCACCCCGGGACTGAGCACCACCTCCTCTACCTCGCTCAGATCCAGCGATGTCAGCGGCCCGCAGTGAATTTCCACCCCGGGGTGCGCCGCATGGAAGTCGTCGACACCGGGCGGGACGGCACGGGTATCGGCAACCATGTAGGGCACGCCCTGTCGTGACAGGTGCCGGCAAATTGCGCGACCGGAAATACCGAGCCCGACCACCAGGGTCATGCCCTTCGGCACCTTCAGCATGCTCGCCTCCTGTCCGTTGAGCAGGGTTCGAATTAAGCCCGGCCTGACGGCTCAGCGTATCTTCAGGGTGGCCAGGCCGATCAGTACCAGCACCACGGTGATGATCCAGAAGCGTACGATGACGCGTGGCTCCGGCCACCCCTTGAGCTCGTAGTGGTGATGCAGCGGCGCCATGCGGAAGATACGGCGTCCCGTCAGCTTGTATGAAGCCACCTGGAGTATCACCGAGACCGTTTCCATGACGAAGATGCCCCCCATGATGAACAGCACGATCTCCTGGCGCACGATAACCGCCACCACCCCCAGTGCCGCCCCCAGCGCCAGCGCCCCGACGTCGCCCATGAAGACCTGAGCCGGATAGGTGTTGAACCACAGGAAGCCGAGCCCGGCACCCGAGATGGTGGCGCAGAAGACCGCCAGCTCACCGGCACCGACAATGTTGGGAATCTGAAGATAGTTGGCGAACACCGCGTTGCCGCTGGCATAGGCGAATACCGCCAGACCCATGGCCACCATGACGGTGGGCATGATCGCCAGCCCGTCCAGACCATCGGTGAGGTTGACCGCATTGGAGCTGCCCACGATCACCAGGTAGGTCAGCACGATGTAGAAGACTCCCAGCGGTATCACGATATCCTTGAACAGCGGCACGATCAGGCTGGTTTCCACCGGGTTGCCGGCAGTGTAATAAAGCACCAGGGCAGCAATAAGGCCGATGACCGACTGCCACAGGTACTTCCAGCGTGCCGGCAGACCCCTGGGATTCTTCTCCACCACCTTGCGGTAATCGTCGACCCAGCCGATGGCACCGAAGCCCAGGGTCACCACCAGCACGATCCAGACATAGTGCACGGCAAGATCAGCCCACAGCAGCGTACTGACGGCGATGGCCATCAGGATCATGGCGCCACCCATGGTGGGGGTGCCGGCCTTGGACAGGTGGGACTGGGGACCGTCATCCCGTACCGCCTGGCCGATCTGGCGCTCGACCAGCCGCCGGATCATCCAGGGGCCCAGCCAAAGACAGAGCAGCAGGGCCGTCATGGTCCCCAGGATCATCCGCAGGGTGAGGTAATTGAAGACATTGAAGGCGCTCTGGTATTGCGCCAGGAAATTAGCCAGAAAAAGCAGCATGTGTTGCGTTCACCTTGATGCGTCAGCGCGTAGTGCGGCCACGACCCGCTCCATTCCGGCACTGCGCGATCCCTTGATCAGTACGCTTGCCCCGG
>SKVX01000569.1 GCA_007129225.1 Halomonas sp. | reverse complement strand
TGGTGGAGGCCAACCTGCTGGCCCAGATGCAGGAGCAGCCGCTGCCGGCCCGCCATAACGGCTACACCTCCTGCCCGATGATCACCGGCATCGGCAAGGCGATGCTGGTGGAGTTCGGCTACGACAACAACCTGGATTTCCTGCCCTCCTTCCCGTTCATCGACCCGCGCGACGAGTCCTGGGTCGCCTGGACGATGAAGGATCGCATGCTGCAGCCGGCCTACTACGCCGTGCTGGAAGGCCAGGCCTGAGGAGACCGTACAATGACGATTCAAGGTGCACTGACCATTCTGATGTACGCCCTGGCCCCCTTCCTGTGGCTGATCGTGGCCGGGGTGGCGCTGCTGGTGGTCATACAGCTGGTCGCCCGCCTGCGTGGCTACCGAGCCCTCACCTATCGCTGCCTGGGCGCCAACCTGGCGGCACTGGCCGTGGGGCTCTCCGGGCTATGGTGGATTCCCGCCTTCACCAACTCACGGCTTGCCTACGTGGCCACCGCCTTCGACTGGGTGGCGCTGATCGGTGCCGTGGTTGGCCTGGCCATCGCCGCCTGGCTGGTGCTGCATCCCCTCAGCTACCTGCTGCGAGGGCGGCAGATACAGACAACTTGACCCTCGCGGCCGATGGCCGTCTTGTCATACCGATTCTTCATGGCAACACCCCGACGGTTGGATTGGGTGTCCAACCCTCGGGGCCGTTCAGTTTTTGCCGGGCGCCTTTTCCGACGGCACAGGAACGCTCAGGCAGCGAGTCGGACGGCGATTCCTGCCACATGCTCGCCCTGGAAACGGGCGATTGTCAGTTCGCGCTCGTCAGGCTGGCGCGAGCCATCACCCCCGGCGATGGTGGAGGCCCCATAGGGATTGCCGCCACCGGCCTGGTCGAAGATGTATTGCTCATCGATACCGTAGCCCAGCGGCACGATCACCATGCCCTGGTGAGCCAGGGTATGCCAGAAAGAGGTGATGGTGGTTTCCTGCCCCCCGCCGGTTCCGGTCGAGGTAAAGACGCTGGCCACCTTGCCGCGCAGTCCGCCATTGGCCCAGAGTCCGCCGGTCTGGTCGAAGAAGGTGCGCATCTGACCGGACATGTTGCCAAAGCGCGTTGGCGTACCAAAGATCACTGCATCGTAATCGGTCAACTGGTCAGGTGACGCTTCCGGGGTATGGAACTCCTGCCCCCCCGCCTTGGCGAACGTCTCGGCATCCATGGTTTCCGGTACCCGCTTGATGTCCACCTCGACCCCATCGATCTTTCGGGCGCCTTCTGCCACCGCACTGGCCATGGTATCGATGTGACCAAACATGGAGTGGTAAAGCACGAGAACCTTCGTCATCAGTCGCCTCCTTGGCACTGTTTCTGCTGCTGAAAACGGAAACTGTCAGCCATGGCTGATAACTACAGCGTAGGAAGCGTCTGCGTGCAGAAAAGCGAAAGTTTTCATCCTCTCCGTTCGAATTCGTCAATTTATGGCACGCCAGACCCCTTCGAGAATGCGCACCTTGCCTGCGGCGAGATTGTCACGCAGGTTACGCCCCATGGTGGGAAACACCTCCCCGAAAATCATCTCCGGGCCCGGCAGTCTGCGACTCTTCTCGAGCGCGTCATCAGGGCGACTCTCACGTCGGCTATGCACCTGTCGCCAGGCCAGGGCCGCATCGGTGACATCATCCACCCTCAGCGGCTCGAAGCCGGATAGCGTCATGCTGCGCTCGAGCTGCTCCCGGCTACGCAAATAGCTAGTAGCCAGTGTACGGGCCCAGGGAACGGGAAGTACCAGCGGCTCGGGGTTGTCACCGGTAACGACCTCATGCAGCAGCACGCACCCACCAGGCACCAGCAGGCGCCGCCACTCCGCCAACACCCGCGGCACATGGGGCATGTTCATCAGCGCATGCTGACACCACACCCGATCGATGCTTTCCTGGGCCAACGGCACACTGCCGGCGTCGGCGCACAGGAAACGGGTGTGCTCGGCCAGCCCGGTGGCCTTGCTGAGCCAGCTGGCCACCTCCACGAAGGCCGTCGTAATATCGACACCCACCACGTGGCAACCGTATTCGGCGGCCAGCAGGCGACTGGCGCCGCCTGTGCCACAGCCGACGTCGAGTACCCGCTCACCGCCTTGCAGCTCACCCATCGTCGCCAGGGAGCGGCTGGCCCGGCGTCCGCCAAGATGGAGCTGGTCAATACCGGCCACCTCATCGACACTCAGGCGGTCGGGGTCGCAACCGGCATCAAGAAAGGCATCGCGCAGCCGAGCCAACAGACTCCCCCCCTCGCTCGTGGTCGCGGCATCGTAATGGGCATTGAGTCGACGGGCATGATCCAGGGAATCGTCAACGCGAGCGGTTGGCATGGCAGGCTCCTCGCCGTCAAAATCAGATGGTGCCAGCTTAAGCTTCGTTTGCCCCCACCCCCATTGGCCAAAGGTCTGCACGGCACGCCTCACTTCGACAGGAAAACCCATGAGACAGCGCACCGCCATCATGACCACCCTCATCACCAGCCTGGTGCTGAGCGCGTGCACGGGAACCCCCAAGGGCACTCAAGCGGTCGCCGGCTTCGAGCTCGATCGTTACCTGGGCAAGTGGTACGAGATCGCCCGGCTCGACCACTCCTTCGAGCGTGGCCTGGACTGTGTCACGGCCGACTACTCCTCACGCGATGACGGCGGCGTCAAGGTCATCAACCGCGGCGTCAACCTGGATACTGGCGAAGTGGAAGAGGCGGAGGGGCGCGCCTACTTCGTCAGGGACGAGAGCGTGGCACACCTCAAGGTAAGCTTCTTCGGGCCCTTCTTTGGAGGCTACAACGTACTGGTGCTTGACGATGAATATCGCTGGGCGCTGGTCTCGGGCCCCAGCCGCGACTACCTCTGGATTCTGTCCCGCGAGTCCGAACTCGACCCGGCCGTTCATCGTGAACTGGTGAAGGGTGCCGAGCGCATGGCCTTCCCCGTGAATGAGCTGATCAAGGTCGAACAGGGTGATGCCTGCAAAGAGTGGCGCTGAGCGCCAGTTTCAATATCGCACCCGAGCTTTCACCAGCCCGACGCCGGGGCTTGTGGGAAAGGCGCCTGGACGGGAAGGTAGCTCAGAATTCACGACACGAGCAGGACAGCAACATGCTGGCGGATTGGATCGAAATGAGTCTGGAGGGGACGATACCCACCGAGCGTGCGGGTCGCATGGCGGGTGGACGCTTCCTGTTTCACGCTCCGGGCATACTCGAACTGATTCCCGACACCCCTGGCAGCGACCCCCGGGCCTGTGTTCTCTCCGCGGGTATTCACGGCAACGAGACGGCTCCCATCGAGCTGCTGGGCAGCTGCCTTGCCCGGCTCGAGGCGGGGCTTCTCGCGGTGGGCGCACCGGTACTGGTGATTCTGGGCAACCTGGAATCGATCCGCCGCGGCGAGCGCTATGTCACAACCAACCTCAACCGGCTGTTCCGCCGAGGGCTGGATGAAGAAGGCAGGGAGCCCGAGCGAGCCCGGGAACTGATGGAGGCGCTCGATGGCTTCTTCACCCGCCAGGCCGGACTGCCCCGCCTGCACTACGACTTGCACACGGCCATCCGTGACAGCCGTTACCCGCGCTTCGTGGTCGAACCTTTCGCCGAGACGACGACCCAGCCCGAGCAATGGGCATGGCTGGCCGCGGCGGATATCCAGGCGGCACTGCACCAGCACCGCCACAGCTGGACCTTCTCCCACTATTCGAAGCACTATCACCAGGCCCAGGCATTCACCCTGGAGCTGGGGCGTGCCCTGCCCTTCGGTCATAACGACCTGACGATCCTCGCGCCGATGGGCCGGCTGCTGGAAGACCTGATTGCGGGACGCCAGCCGTCTCAGGCGCCGGCAGCGAAAATGGCCTTCTTCCGTGTCGCCCATGAGTTGATGCGTGAGTCCGAGTCATTCCGACTCTGCTTCGCCGACGACACGCCCAACTTCACCGAGTTTCCCCCGGGCACACGGCTGGCCGAGGACGCAGAGGCAGGCAACTATGTCGTGGGTGAGCAACCGCTGAGCGTGGTGTTCCCCAACGCCAATGTCGAGCTGGGGGCTCGGGCAGCACTGCTTGCGACTCGGACCGAGCCGCCCAAGTGACAAGCAGCGACACTCAATTTACCCAATCATGACGCTATTGACAGAAAAAACACCGCCTTCACAACAATAATTTGGAGCAATTTCATGATCGACTTCACTTACGCACTCCACCAAGGTCGAACGGTCTTAACTCCAGGCCAGTCTGGCCAAAGCGCCCCGGCCTGTTAGAATCGCCCCTTTTTCATCCCGGCACGCTTAAACCGGCCAGTCGCCCTGGCGACTCGTCCCGACCTGGAGTCCACCCATGGCCGATACCCCGATTCCTCTCGAAGTGCGCAACATCAAGAAGCGCTTCGGCGATACCGAAGTGCTCAAGGGCCTTTCGCTGAAGGCCAGGAAAGGTGATGTCATCACCCTGATCGGGGCCTCCGGTTCCGGCAAGAGTACTTTCCTGCGCTGCATGAACCTGCTCGAGCAACCCGACGAAGGCGACTTGATCGTCCACGGCGAAGCGGTGCAGTTCAAGCAAACCCGCCAGGGTCGCGAGCCGGCCGACTGGAAGCAGGTGGTGCGGATGCGCGCCAAGTTGTCGATGGTATTTCAGAGCTTCAACCTCTGGGCCCACATGACGCT
Source organism: Halomonas sp. (assembly GCA_007129225.1). Classification (GTDB taxonomy): domain Bacteria; phylum Pseudomonadota; class Gammaproteobacteria; order Pseudomonadales; family Halomonadaceae; genus Halomonas. The sequence goes on along the minus strand of SKVX01000569.1, from coordinate 4,885 downwards.
GCTCGAAAACGTCATCGAGGCGCCGATCCATGTGCTCGGCAAGCCGAAGAAGGAAGCCATCGAACAAGGCCGTGCGCTGCTCGAGCGGGTTGGCCTGACCGCCCGGGCCGACGCCTACCCCGCGCAGATGTCCGGTGGCCAACAGCAGCGCGGCGCCATTGCCCGGGCGCTGGCCATGGACCCGGAGGTGATGCTCTTCGATGAGCCCACCTCGGCGCTGGATCCGGAGCTGGTCGGCGATGTGCTCAAGGTCATGCATGGCCTGGCCGACGAGGGGCGCACCATGGTGGTGGTCACCCATGAGATGGGCTTCGCTCGCGACGTCTCCAGTCAGGTGATCTACCTGCACCAGGGCCTGGCTGAAGAGGCAGGACCGCCCCAGGAAGTGCTGGTCAACCCCACCTCGCCGCGGCTCAAGCAGTTCCTGGCGCCGAAGTACTGAGGAATTCCACCATGCTCGACCTACACGGCTATGGGCCCCGGCTACTGGAAGGCGCCGGCGTCACCCTCCAGCTAGCGCTGCTGTCGCTGATACTGTCCATCGTACTGGGGCTGCTCACCGCCAGTGCCAAGATGTCGCGCAGTTGGCTGCTGCACAAGGTTGCCACGCTCTACACCACGGTGATTCGCGGCGTGCCCGACCTGGTGCTGATGATGCTGCTGTTCTTCGGCGGCCAGATGGCGCTGAACGTGCTGACCGACATGATCTATGACCGCTTCGGCGTGGACTGGTACGTCAACCTGAACGCCTTCGCCGCCGGTGTGCTCACCATCGGTTTCATCTTCGGCGCCTACATGGGCGAGACTTTCCGCGGCGCTTTCATGGCAGTAGACGATGGCCAAATCGAAGCCGGCAAGGCCTACGGCATGAGCCCCTGGCTGGTGTTTCGGCGTATTCGCTTTCCGCTGATGATGCGCCATGCCCTGCCCGGGCTCTCCAACAACTGGATGGTGCTGCTCAAGACCACCGCCCTGGTGTCGGTAATCGGCCTGACGGATATGGTTCGGGTGGCCGCCGAAGCCTCCCGCGCCACCCACGAACCGTTCACCTTCCTGCTGCCGGTCGCGGCCGTCTACCTGTTGATCGCCAGCGTCTCGGAGTGGCTGTTCGTCCGACTGCAGAAACGCTACAACGTAGGCTTCGGGGAGCACTGACATGGAATGGTTCAATGCGCTACTCGCCGACAATCGCATCTTCACGCCCAACACCATCGGCTTCTACTGGGAAGGCCTGGTAACCACCACACAGCTGGTGTTCCTGTCGCTGCTGGTGGGGCTGGTGCTCGCCGTGCCGCTGGCCATCGGGCGCAGCTCCCGGCACCGCTGGATCAGCCTGCCGATCTACGTCTATACCTACGTCTTTCGCGGCACGCCGTTGCTGATCCAGCTCTACATCATCTACTACGGCGTCGTCTTCTTCGATGGCATCCAGGAGACCTTCCTCTGGCCGATGCTGAGGGAAGCGTTCTACCCGGCGCTGATCGCCTTCACGCTGAACACCGCGGCCTATACCACCGAGATCTTCCGCGGTGCCATCAAGGCCACGGCCCGGGGCGAGATCGAAGCGGCGCGGGCCTACGGCATGTCACAGAGCCTGATGATGCGGCGCATTATCCTGCCCAGCGCCTTCCGCCGGGCGCTACCGGCCTACGGCAACGAAGTCATCTTCATGCTCCATGCCAGCGCCATCGCCAGCGTGGTCACGCTGATGGACCTCACCGGCGCAGCCCGCTTCGTCTATGCACGCTTCTACGCACCGTTCGAAGCATTCCTGTTTGCCGCGGCGATCTATCTCTGCCTGACGTTCGCCATTCTGTTCTTCTTCCGCTGGCTGGAGAAACGGCTGCTCGCACACCTCAGGCCCCAGAGCGGCTGATGTGGCAACGTCAAACAGGCGTTGGAAAATTCACGCCTAGGGGCTTTCGGCCCTGGCGTGGCTGCGCTAAATTCAGGCGCGACGTCACCGTAAAACGGTGCACGAAATGACAACAAGGAAGCCACTATGAAAAAACTGCTGACCGTCTCCATCCTGGGCCTGGCCATGGCCGCCGGCACTGCCCAGGCTCGCGATTACGACCACGTACGCTTCGGCGTCGACATTCCCTACGAGCCAATGGAGTACCGTGACGCCGACGGCGAGCTGACCGGCTTCGACATCGAGCTGGGCAATGCCCTGTGCGCCGAGATCGGTGTGACCTGCGAGTGGATCGAGCAGGAGTGGGACGGCATCATTCCCGGCCTGCTGGCACGCAACTACGACGCCATCATGTCCTCCATGACGATCAACGAAGAGCGTCGCCAGACCGTGCTCTTCTCCGATCCCTACATCACCATCCCCGGAGCCTGGTTCGCCCCCATCGGCAGCGAGGTCGATGAAATCAATGAAGAGAGCCTGGCCGAGAAAAGCATTGGCGTGCAGCGTGGCACCACCTTCGACAACTACGTCACCGACAACTACGGTGGCGTAGCCAGCGTCAGCCGCTACTCCACCGCCGACGACATGGTGCTGGACCTGCAGTCCCAGCGCCTGGACCTCGTCTTCCTGGAGTTCATCGTCGGCCAGGTCACGCTGCTCGAAAATCACCAAGGCGAGTACCAGGTGGTCGGCGAAATGGTCACCGAGCCCGAGGAGTACTTCGGCGAAGGCTTCGGCATCGCCTTCCGTCAGCGCGACGAGGCACTGGCCGAACGCTTCAACGAAGCACTGGCCACCCTCAAGGAAGACGGCACCTACGACGAGATTTTCGAGCGCTACTTCGGCGACGAGTAAGCCTTCACGGTAACCTCGATGCCCGTCACAAGGCCACGCCATTCCGATGGCGTGGCCGCTTGACAGGCCAGGCGCGTTCGCGCATGTTTGGCAGGTCGCCTTGAAAAGAGCGAGAGGTTCTTCCCATGATCATCAATGGTGGTTTCGTTGAGAGTTTCTATCTCAGCGAATGGTTCGACGAATAGCCCCCTCCCGGCCAGCCCCTGGCCCGGCACCCAGTGCCTCGTTCTCTGCCGTCCTCCTCGTGATCCAAGCCATGGCCCCGGCTAACGCCTGCCCATGACTGCGCTCCGTCGATAACGGCTCCGGCTTCACGGCCAATTCCCAGCAGTTCATCAACTGCCTACCAACAAGCACAAGCTGCCTGCGCGCAGCATTCATACGCCCATGACATGCACCGAAGACATGCGCTTACGGCATGCATTCATGGCATGTCCTTTTGGAGAGAGTCCCATGCGTTATTCATCCTTCTTGCTGGCCGCCACCCTCGGCGCCACCCTGGTTGCCGGTACCGCCCAGGCCCGTGAATACAGCGAAATCCGCCTCGGCGTCGACCTACCCTACGAACCGTTCATGTACCGCCAGGCCGACGGGGAGCTGACCGGTTTCGAGATCGAGCTGGGCGAAGCGGTGTGCGCCTATCTCGAAGCCACCTGCACCTGGGTGGAACAGGACTGGGACGGCATCATCCCCGGCCTGCTGGCACGCAACTACGATGCCATCATGTCATCGATGTCGATCAACCAGGAGCGTGCCCAGCAAGTGCTCTTCTCCGAGCCCTACTACACCACGCCCAGCGTCTGGGTGACTGCGCTGGACCGGGATATCGACATCGACGACCGTGCCAGTCTCGAAGGGCTCGTCGTGGGCGTGCAGCGGGCCACGCTGCAGGATAACTATGTCACCGAGCTCTACGGCGACGTGGTGGAAGTGCGTCGCTACACCGGCGGCAGCGAGGTGGTCACGGATATGCGTGCCGGCCGTCTGGACCTGGCCTTCATGGACTACCCGGTGGCGGAGTCCAACATGGCGATTGACACTGACGAGAGCGATTTCAAGCGTATCAGCGGCTTCATCAAGGAGCCCGCGCATATCTTCGGCGAAGGGGTGGGCGTGGCCTTCCGCAAGCGCGACCAGGCACTCGCGGACGACTTCAATGAAGCGCTCGCCGCGCTCAAGGAAGACGGCACCTATGACGAGATCATGAACCGCTACTTCAGCTACGATATCAAGCTATAGGTTCTGCCGCGGCAACGCCTTCGAACGCCGGCCCTGCCGGCGTTCGCTGCTTCCCAACCACGCTGAATCAGGACCCTGTATGCTGACCCTGCTGAAGAATGCCCGCCTCTTCGCTCCCGAGCCCCAGGGGCTCTGTCATCTGCTGATTGCCGATCAGCGAATCGCCGCCATCGTGTCGGCCGATGCCGAACCGCCCGTCAGCGGTAGCGCCGTCGAGGTGATCGACCTGGAAGGCCGCCGGGTCATTCCCGGTCTGGTAGACCCGCTGGTGCACTTCATCGGCGGCGGCGGCGAAGGTGGCTTCGGCACGCGCACCGCCGAACTCACCCTCGAGGACGCCCTGGCCTCAGGCACCACCACCCTGGTGGGCGCGCTGGGCACCGACGCCCTGACTCGCACGCCGGCCAACCTCCTGGGCAAGGCCAGGGAGCTGGCTGCTGGCGGCCTGACCACCTACTGCTACACCGGTTCCTACCAGCTGCCGCCGGTGACGCTCACCGGCTCGGTGGGCAGCGATATTCTCTTCGTGCCGGAATTCATTGGGCTGGGGGAAGTGGCGATCAGCGACCACCGCGGTTCACAGCCCAGCGCCTTCGAACTAGCCCGGCTGGCCTCCGAGGCGCGAACGGCGGGTATGCTGGCCGGAAAGTCGGGTATCGTCTTCATCCATACCGGCGATGCACCCACCCACCTGGAACCGCTGCGGGAGGCCGCCCGCACCAGCGCCATTCCGTTGGCCCAGTTCCTGCCCACCCATATCAATCGCACGCCATCGCTGTTCGAGGACGGCCTGCGCTTCGCCCGCGAGGGCGGCCGCATCGACTTCACCACCAGCACCACGCCGGAGCTGCTGGCCGGCGGGGAAGTCCCGGCATC
>SKVX01000510.1 GCA_007129225.1 Halomonas sp. | reverse complement strand
AAGTGCGCCGGCGAAATGAAGCCGCAAGCCAGCGCCACCTCGGTAACCGGCATATGGGTCTGCAGCAGCAGCAGCCGGGCCCGGGCCAGGCGCAGCTCCAGGTAGTACTTGAGCGGCGGCTTGCCCACGTAGCGCTGGAAGAATCGCTCCAGTTGGCGGCGCGACAGGCCGGCGTAGCTGGCCAGCTCGTTCATGGCCAGTGGTTCCTGCAGGTTGGCCTCCATCAGGGTGGCCACCTCCTCCAGCTTGGGATGGCTGTGCCCCAGGCGTACGCGCAGCGGATAGCGCTGACGATCGCTCACGCCGCGGATGCGCTCGTGGATGAACTCCTCGGCAATGGCCTCGGCCAGCGCCAGCCCCTGCTGACGCCCGATCAGATTGAGCAGCATGTCCAGGGGCGCGTTGCCACCGGAGCAGGTATAGCGGTCGCGATCCATGACGAATAGCTGCGAGGTGAAGGTCACCTTGGGAAAGCGCCGCGCCTCGTGGAGGCTCGAGATGTGCTCCCAATGCAGGGTGCAGCGATAGCCGTCGAGCAGGCCGGCCTGGGCCAGCACATAGCCGCCGGTACACACCGCCCCCAGCGGGATGCGTCGCTCGGCCAGGCGGCGCAGCCAGGAGAGGGTCGCCCGGTCGCAGTGACGCTGGACCTCCACCCCGGCACAGACCAGCAGCAGGTCCAGCGCGGGCACCGGCTCCAGGGCCTGGTCCACCGCCGTGGCCAGGCCGTTGCTGGCCACCACCGGAGCACCGTCGCGGCTCACCAGGTGCCAGGTGTAGAGCCGGCGGTCGGCCAGGTGGTTGGCCATGCGCAGCGGCTCCAGGGCCGAGGAGAAGGCGAGATGGGAGAAGCCCGGCAGCAGCAGGAAGCCGATATCGTAGTGGCCGTTGCCCGGCATGCCGTGGAACGCCATCGTGGCTCCTTTCCCAGGGGGATTACTGGCAAGGTAGACAAGCCGACGTCGTCTGGCGACGCCGCCGCTTCCCTATAGACAGCGGGGAACGACCGATTGTCTCATGACAGAGGATGCCCCAAGTGTCGCTGCGGCCAAGCCGCCTGACGTCGGCACACAAACACGACGGCCACATGACGCAATACTGAGCCTAATCGCCGGTACGATCATCAAGCCCGAGGAGAACGACGATGCCCCCCCGCTCCCCCGCGACAGACCAGGCCCGCCCAGTCCCGCTCGACAACCTGAGCCTGGCCCGCGCCACTCGCCTCTGGCCCATCGAGGAGATCGCCCACCGCCTGGGGCTGCCCGGCGAGGCGGTGGAACCCTACGGACGCGGCATCGCCAAGCTCGACCCGGTGGCCCTGGCGGCGCTGGCCGAACGCCCCCAGGGACGCTACGTGGTCGTCTCGGCCATCACCCCCACCCCTCCGGGAGAGGGCAAGACCACCACCGCCATCGGCCTGGTACAGGGACTGCAGCGCCTCGGTCACGTCGCCAGCGTGGCCCTGCGGCAACCCTCCATGGGCCCGACCCTGGGCCTCAAGGGCGGTGCCACCGGCAGCGGCTACAGCCAAGTGCTGCCCATGGAGCGCATCAACCTGCACCTGACCGGCGACCTGCATGCGGTGAGCGCCGCCCACAACCTGCTGGCGGCGATGGTCGACAACCATCTGCATCACCGCCTCGAACCCGAGCTGGATCCCCGCACGATCTGCTGGTCGCGGGTCATCGATCTCAACGACCGCGCCCTGCGCCACCTGGTGGTGGGGCTCGGCGGCCGCGGCGACGGGGTGCCCCGCCAGACCGGTTTCGAGATCACCGCCGCCTCCGAGGTGATGGCGGTGCTGGCCCTGGCCGACTCCCTGGCCGACCTGCGCCGCCGCCTGGGGCGCTTGATGGTGGGCCAGGACCGTGCGGGCGAGCCGGTGACCGCTGAGCAGATCGGCGCCGCCGGCGCCATGACGGTGCTGCTCAAGGAGGCATTCAAGCCCAACCTGCTGCAGACCCTGGAGCACGCCCCGGCGCTGATCCATGCCGGCCCGTTCGGCAACATCGCCCACGGCAACTCCTCCATCGTCGCCGACCGGATCGGCCTGCACGCCGGCGACTTCCTGGTCACCGAGGCGGGCTTCGGCGCCGACATGGGCGCCGAGCGCTTCTTCAACATCAAGTGCCGCATCTCGGGCCTGATGCCGGATGCCGCAGTGCTGGTGGTCACGGTGCGGGCCCTGAAGTACCACAGCGGCCGCCACCGGGTGACGCCTGGAGTGTCGTTGCCCGCCTCCCTGCTGATCGAGCACCCGGAGGAGGTGCACGAGGGCGGCGCCAACCTGCTCAAGCAGATCGACAACATCCGCGCCCATGGCATCACCCCGGTGGTGGCGATCAATGCCTTCCCCGGTGACCACGAAAGCGAGTACGCGGCCATTCACGAGCTGTGCGAGTCGGTAGGGGTCAAGGCGGTGGTGGCCACCCATGTGCGCGACGGCGGCGAGGGGGCGCGAGCCTTGGCCGAAGCAGTGGTGGAAGCCGCCGAGGCCGGCGGCGACTTCCACTTCCTCTATCCGGACGAGCTCCCGCTGGCGGCCAAGATCGAACGCATCGCGATCCGCATCTATGGCGCCGAAGGGGTCGACTTCGCGCCCACGGCCCGGCAGCAACTGGAGGCCTGGCAGCGTCAAGGCCATGGCCGGCTGCCGGTGTGCATCGCCAAGACGCATCTCTCGCTCTCCGCCGACCCGAGCCGGCTAGGCGCTCCCACGGGCTGGCGGCTGCCGGTGCGCGAGGTGCGGCTCTCCGCCGGCGCCGGCTTCGTCTATGCCCTGGCCGGCGATATCCTCACCCTGCCCGGGTTCGGCGCCTCGCCGGCCGCCACCCGGCTCGATATCGACGAGGATGGCGAGACGGTGGGGCTCTACTGATCAAGCCGGCAGAACACACTCGGAGCTGATCCGTCGACAGGTCTCTGAGGAGGCGCTGTGAACCCTTCCCTGGGCGCTACTTTTGCCATCCATGGCAAAAGACCTCCTCTTCGACCTGTCCCCGGCGCCCCTCGTTATGTGGCAACTGCGATAGCCCTACGGTGGTGAGGATATCGAGCGCAGCAATGGTCTCAGCGTTATATGCCGAGCCTGTCGCGGGTGGCGTAGTACCAGGCGCCCAGTGCCGAGAGCGGTACGCGCATCAGGCGCCCGCCGGGGAAGGGCAGGTGCGGCAGGCCGGCGAAGGCATCGAAGCGCTCGCTCTCTCCAATCATGACCTCGGCAATCAATCGCCCCGCCAGGTGGGAGCAGGTCACCCCGTGGCCGGAGTAGCCCTGGGCATAGAAGACGTTGCCGTTGAGCCGCCCGAACTGCGGCAGGCGATTCAGGGTCATCAGGAAATTGCCACTCCAGGCGTAGTCGATCCCGACTTCGGCAAGCGAAGGGAAGGTTTTCAGCAGCTTGGGCCGGATGATCGCCGCGATATCCGCCGGATCCTGGCCGCCGTAGTTGACGCCCCCACCGTAGAGAAGCCGGCCGTCGCCGGTGAAGCGGTAGTAGTCGAGCAGGTAGTTGCAGTCCTCCACCGCCATATCGTTGGGTATCAGCTCGCGCCGCAGCGCCGCCGACAACGGCTCGGTGGTGATGATCTGGGTGCCGCAGGGCATCGAACTGTTCTCCAGCTCCGGCAACACTCCCTGGAGATAGGCGTTCCCGGCCATGACCACCCGCTGGGCGGTGACGGAGCCTCGAGGGGTGCGCAGTACGACCGGTTCGCCGTGCCTCACCTCCAGCACCGGGGTCTGCTCGTGGATCACCCCGCCCAGCGCCTCGAAGGCCGCCGCTTCGCCGAGCACCAGGTTGAGCGGGTGCAGGTGACCACCGGAGTGATCCACCAGCGCTCCCACATAACGCTCGCTGTTCACCTCCCGCTTCAATGCCGGGCCTTCCAGCAGCTCCAGACCGTGGTGACCGTAGCGCTCCCAGAGCGTCTTGTGCTCGATCAGCCCCTGCATCTGTTTGGCGTTGCAGGCGGCGAACAGATTGCCGTCCTTCAGGTCGCACGGAATCGCATACTGCGCTATGCGTTCGCGGATGATGCGGTTGCCCTCGAAGGCCATGTCGCCCAGCGCCCTGGCGGTTTCGGAACCGTACTTCGCCTCGATCACATCCATGTCGCGGCTGTAGCTGTTGACGATCTGTCCACCGTTGCGACCTGACGCACCGAAGCCGACCCGAGCCGCCTCCAGCACCACCACCTGCATGCCCTGCTCAGCGAGATGCAGCGCCGCGGAAATACCGGTAAAGCCCGCCCCGACCACGCAGACGTCACACTCGATGTCACCCGCAAGGGCAGTGCGCTCAGGCGACGGGTTCGCTGTCGCCGCATAGTAGGACGCCACATGCTCGGCATTGGCACTGGTCGACATTACGATACCTCACTTGAATAATTGAGTTTGGAAGCGTCCCCTTTGTGCAGTGCTTTCCTCATCGGCCGGCGGTCATGTCCTGCAGCATCGCCTGTCGCCGCTTCGCCTCGTTGCGACGCATGAAGTACCAGGCAAGGAAGGTGGCCAGCGAAACGGCCAGGATGATCAACGTGGCCAGTGCATTGATCTTGGGCGAGACGCCGAGACGCACCGATGAGAACACCACCATGGGCAGGGTCGTGGCGCCCGGACCGGAAACGAAGCTGGCGATCACCAGATCGTCCAGTGACAGGGTAAAGGCCAGCAACCAACCCGCCGCCAGCGCCGGCGAGATCACCGGCAGCGTGATGTGAAAGAAGGTTTTCACCGGCCCCGCACCAAGGTCCATGGCCGCCTCCTCGATGGAGAGGTCCACTTCGCGCAGCCGGGAGGCCACGACCACCGCCACGTAGGCGCTGCAGAAGGTGGTGTGGGCGATCCAGATAGTGACCATGCCGCGATCCGCCGGCCAGCCGACCATCTGGGCCATGTGCACGAACAGCAGCAGCAGCGACAAGCCGGTGATCACCTCGGGCATTACCAACGGCGCAGTTACCATGCTGGAGAGCACCGTCTTGCCCCGAAAACGCGAGAAGCGCGTCATCACGAAGGCCGCCAGGGTGCCAAGGCACACCGCCATGGAAGCCGAGAAGAAGGCGATGCGCAGGCTGGTCCATACGGCCGCCAGGATCTGCCGGTCGCGAAACAGCTCGATGTACCAGCGGCCGGAGAATCCGGCCCATACCGTCACCAGCCGCGACGAGTTGAAGGAGTAGATCACCAGGATGACCATCGGCAGGTAGAGGAACAGCAGGCCGACGATCAGCATCACCGTGGTGAAGGATGGCTTACGCATGACTCACTCCTCCAGCTCACGGGATTGATAACGGTGAAAGAGCGCGATGGGAATGATCAGGATCGCCAGCATCACCATTGCCAGCGCCGAGGCCACCGGCCAGTCGCGATTGTGGAAGAACTCCTCCCACAGCACCTTGCCGATCATCACGGTATTGGGGCCACCCAGCAGTTCGGGGATCACGTACTCCCCCACCGCCGGAATGAAGACCAGCATCGAGCCGGCGATGATGCCGCCCTTGGAGAGCGGCAGGGTCACCGTGAAGAAGGTATTCAGCTTGCGTGAACCGAGATCCGACGCCGCCTCGAGCAGTGAGGTATCGAGGCGGGTCAGGTTGGCGTAGAGCGGCAGCACCATGAACGGCAAGTAGGCATAGACGATGCCCAGAATCACCGCGAAATTGGTGTTCAGCATGCGAATCGGCGAGTCGATCCATCCAAGCCATATCAAGGTGTTGTTGATCAAGCCGTTATTGCTGAGGATGCCCATCCAGGCGTAGACCCGGATCAGGAAGGAGGTCCAGGAGGGCAGCATCACCAACAGCAGCAGCACCAGCTGCCAGCGCATGGGGGCTCGGGCCATGGCATAGGCCATCGGGTAGCCAAGCAGCAGGCAAAGTACCGTGGCCAGCAGCGCGATCTTCACCGACCCCCAGTAGGCGGCGATATAGAGCGTATCCGTGGTCAGGAAAAGGTAGTTGCTGAAGGTGAGGACGATATTGAGCGTCTCACGGCCATAGTCGAAGATCGCGCTATATGGCGGCACCGAGATCGCCGCCTCCGAGAGACTGATCTTGAGCACGATGCCGAAGGGCAGCAGGAAGAACAGCGTCAGCCACAGCAGCGGCACGGCAATGACCCAGCCGCGACAGGGCTTGAACAGCCGTCGCAGGCGAATCCGGTTGTCTGACATGGAAATCTCCCCATGGCACGGCCTTGAACGACAAGGCCGGTCAAGAATACGCCGGCTCAGTCGTGCAGGATCACGGCACTCAGCTCGTCCCAATGGATGTAGACCGGCTCGTCCCACTTCGGCCGATCGCCGCGGCGCTCGGTATTGGTCATGCTGGCCTTGACCAGATGCCCGCCCTCGGTGCGCACGAAGTAGACCGAAAAGCCACCCAGGTAGGCGATATCCTCGACCGTACCGGCAGCCCAGTTGTAGTCGCCGGCGGGACGCTCACGGGTCAACCAGGTCTTCTCTGGTCGTATCGCCACCCAGACACGACGCTCGTCGGCCTGGGTGCTGACACCATGGCCGATTCGGACCCGCCGGCCCAGTTCCGGGCTGTCGATGATGCAGTGATCGGCCTCGTCGACGACGATCTCGCCGGCAAAGAGGTTCACCGTGCCGACGAATTCCGCCACCATGCGGCTAGCAGGGCTCTCGTAGACGTCCATGGGGGTGCCCACCTGGGCTATCCAGCCGTCCGACATGATCGCCACCCGGTCTGCCATGGTCATGGCCTCCTCCTGGTCGTGAGTCACCATGATGCAGGTGACCCCGACACGCTCCAGGATCTGGACCACTTCCAGCTGCATCTCGGTGCGCAGCTTCTTGTCCAGCGCCCCCATGGGCTCATCGAGCAGCAGCAATTTGGGTCGCTTGGCCAGCGAACGGGCCAGGGCCACGCGCTGCCGCTGGCCGCCCGAGAGCTGGTGAGGCTTGCGCCGGGCGAACGCCTCCATGTGCACCAGCTTGAGCATTTCCGCCACGCGCTGGGTGATCTCATCCTTCTTGAGCCGATCCTGCTTGAGGCCGAAGGCGATGTTCTGTTCCACGCTCATGTGGGGGAAGAGGGCATAGGACTGGAACATCATGTTGATCGGCCGCTCATAGGGCGGCATGGTCGAAATGTCCTCGCCATCCAGGATGATCTCGCCTTCGCTGGGTTTCTCGAAGCCCGCCAACATGCGTAGCAGGGTCGATTTACCCGAACCCGAGCCGCCGAGCAGGGCGAATATCTCCCCCCGGCGAATGGAGAGGGTGACGTCGTCCACCGCCAGGGCGCCATCGAAGCGCTTGCTGACCCGGCGGATTTCCATCAGCGCCTCCCCGGGGGCCGGCCGCGGCCTGCCCGAGGCGGAAGTCGTCGACGACGGCTGTCCGGGAGTGAGTGTTTCAGCAGAATCGGATTCGGAAGACACGGGCTCGACAAGACGAGCCCGGCCCAAGGCGCTCGGCTGGGGTTGCGACATCGCAGCGTCTCCTGGCAGCCAATCGGGGGAAAGCCGGCCCAAGCGGGCCGGCGTGTCGCATCAGATGCCCGACTTCACGCGATTCCAGGTGCGTGTCCGCACGCGCTGAACGGCGAGGGGCTTCTCTTCAGCCACATAGAGATTGTCCATCACATCCTGGTCGGGATAGATCGAGGTGTTGTTGAGAATATCCGGATCGAGGAACTCGTTGGCGGCGATGTTGGGGTTGGCATACACCACGTACTCGGTGATCGCGGCGGCCACCTCGGGCTCGAGAATGAAATTGATGAAGGCGTGGGCGTTGTCGGGATTCGGTGCATCGGCAGGTATCGCCATCATGTCGAACCAGAGCGCCGCGCCCTCCTTGGGAATCGTGTAGGCGATGGTGAAGTCGCGCCCGGCTTCCTCGGCGCGGTCCGCGGCCTGGAAGATATCCCCGGAATAGCCGGCCGCCACGCAGATATCGCCGTTGGCCAGGTCCGAGATATAGCGCGAGGAGTGGAAGTAGGTGATGTTGTCGCGCACGGCGGCGATCAGGTCGCCCGCCGCCTCCAGGTCCGCCGTCTCCTCCGAGAGCGGGGAGAGTCCCAGGTAGGCCATGGCCGGCGAGAGCATTTCATCGCCCGAGTCGAGCATGGAGATGCCGCAGCCTCCTTCATTCAGCGCGGAGGTAACCTCGGGATCGAAGATCAGCGCCCAGGAATCGACCGGCGCATCCTCGCCGAGGATCTCGGTGACCCGCTCGACGTTGTAGCCGATGCCGTTGGTGCCCCACATGTAGGGCACGGAGTGGCGGCTGCCCGGATCGATGGACTCCAGGTCGTCCATCAGCTCGGGATTGAGATTGGCCATGTTGGGCAGCTTGTCGTGGTCCAGCTCTCGATAGACGCCGGCACTGACCTGTCGCGTCAGGTAGTGGTTGGAGGGCACCACGACGTCATACCCGGAGCGCCCGGAAAGCATGGCGGCGTCGAGCACTTCGTTGCTGTCGTAGACGTCGTATATCACGCGGATGCCGGTCTGCTCGGTGAACTTCTCGAGGGTATCCGGCGCGATATAGTCCGACCAGTTGTAGACCCGCACCTCGTTGGCTTGAACCGTCGTGGCCATCAACGTCAGGGAGGCCGCAGCCACGGCCAGGGAAAGCTTGCTTTGTCGGGACATCATGACACCTCTTCGCTGTTGTTATTCACTTGGTTTCGTTGATACCCGGCATCCCCTTCGCCGGGGCCCTCCAGCATGTTGCCGCTCTTCCTCACGAGTCAGACGATAGACTGTCAGCAGACCAGCCTGAGCGGTGACATCGTCTTCCTTCCCATTGCTCTTGCGATGGCTCAGCCGCTTCAGACGCTGAGCAGCAGGAACTCCCTTTCCCAGGAACTGATCACCTGCTTGAAATTCTCGTTCTCTACCCGCTTTACCGCCACATAGCCGGTCACGAAGCGATGGCCCATGTAGCGCTCCAGCTCTGCACAGTGCTCCATCCGTTCCAGCGCCTGCTCCAGGGTGAAGGGCAGGCGCATGTTGCGGCGCTCGAACGCCCGCCCCTGCACCGGCGCCGACGGGTTCAACCCTTGCTCCATGCCGAGATAGCCGCATAGCAGACTCGCGGCAATAGCCAGATAGGCGTTGGCGTCGGCCCCGGGAAGACGGTTCTCGATGCGCCGGTTCTGTGGCGTGGAGTCGGGGACGCGCAGCCCGCAGGTACGGTTCTCCTCCCCCCATTCGACGTTGACCGGCGCCGAAGTATCCGGCAGGAACCGACGGAAGGAGTTGACGTTGGGGGCCATCAGCGGCAGCGCCTCGGGGATGAAACGCTGAAGTCCGCCGATATGGTGCAGGAACAGCTGGCTCATGGAGCCATCTTCATTGGCAAAGATGCTGCGACCCGTAGTGGCGTCGAGCACGCTCTGGTGGATGTGCATGGCGCTGCCCGGCTCATTGGTGATGGGCTTGGCCATGAAGGTGGCAGCCACGTCATGCTTCAGGGCCGCTTCACGCAGCGTTCTCTTGAAGAGGAATATCTGGTCCGCCAGCATCAACGGGTCGCCGTGGCGAAAGTTGATCTCCATCTGGGCGGTACCCTCTTCATGGATCAGGGTGTCGATATCCAGCCCCTGGGCCTCGCACCAGTCGTACATGTCCTCGAACAGCGGATCGAACTCGTT
>SKVX01000110.1 GCA_007129225.1 Halomonas sp. | reverse complement strand
GCCCTCGCGGCAACCTGTAGTCCCTCCTGCCGCGCCCTGAACCGAATTTTTACACGCCTTGGCCCGGGACTGGTCATGTGCAAGACGCACATGGCACGGCGGAGGCGTATCTGCGGAGACCGCATGACCTTTTCCGAACTCGGCCTGCGTGCCGAACTGCTCCGTGCCGTCGAGGCACAGGGCTACACGATTCCGACCCCCATTCAGCGCCAGGCGATTCCTGCCGTTCTCAATGGTGGCGACCTGCTGGCCAGCGCCCAGACCGGCACCGGCAAGACAGCCGGCTTCACCCTGCCGATGCTGCAACGCCTGGCGGAAGGCCCCCGGCCCGGCAAGCGCCAGATTCGCGCCTTGATCCTGACGCCGACCCGCGAGCTGGCCGCCCAGGTGGGCGAAAGCGTGGCCGACTACGGTCGCCACCTCACCATGAAGAGCCATGTCATCTTCGGCGGCGTGGGCCAGCAGCCCCAGGTGGACGCCATCCGGCCCGGCCTGGACGTGCTGATCGCCACGCCCGGCCGCCTGCTCGACCTGCACCAGCAGAAGCACGTGGACCTCTCCCACGTCGAGATCCTGGTGCTCGACGAAGCCGATCGCATGCTGGACATGGGCTTCATCCACGACATCAAGAAGATCCTGCGCGTGCTGCCCGAGAAGCGCCAGAACCTGTTGTTCTCGGCCACCTTCTCCAACGAGATCCAGGCCCTGGCAGGCAAGCTGCTCGACAACCCAGCCATGATCGAGGTGGCGCGGCGCAACACCACCGCCGAGACCGTCGACCAGTCGATCTATCGCGTCGACCGGGAGAAGAAGCGTGAGCTGCTGGCCCACCTGATCACCCGTCACAGCTGGAACCAGGTGCTGGTCTTCACCCGCACCAAGCACGGCGCCAACCGGCTGGCCGAGCAGCTTTCCAAGCAGGACATCCCTGCCATGGCGATCCACGGCAACAAGAGCCAGTCGGCCCGCACCAAGGCCCTGGCAGCCTTCAAGACCGGGGACCTGCAGGTATTGGTGGCGACTGACATCGCGGCGCGCGGCCTGGATATCAACGAGCTTCCCCACGTGGTCAATTTCGAATTGCCCAACGTGGCAGAGGACTACGTGCACCGTATCGGCCGCACCGGCCGAGCCGGCAGCGACGGTCAGGCCGTCTCGCTGGTGTGCGTCGACGAGCATGGTCTGTTGAAAGGCATCGAGCGGCTGATCAAGCGCGACCTGACCAAGCATATCGAGCCCGGCTTCGAGCCTGACCCCAACGCCAAGCCCGAGCCCATCGAGAATGGTCGCGGCGGACGCGGTGGCCGCTCTGGCGGTCAGGGGCAGCGCGGTAACGGCGGTAACAACAGCGGCAGCCGCGGTGCCGCCTCGCGTGGCAGCGAAGGCAACCGCAGCGGCGACGACAGCCGGGCGCCACGCCGGCGTCGCAGCCGCGGCCAGGGCGCTCGCCAAGCCTGATTCGGCACATGGTAGGCTACAAGGAACTATGGCACTGTAGAGTGCCATTTTTTACTGTGCCGAAACGCACCATGCCTAAACGTACTATGCCGAAATGTACTGTGCTGATGCGGACGGCCCAGGGATGAGCGCGTATCAGCGGGCCGTTTTGGAAATGCCCTGCCAATGCTGAAGTGGTTGACCGGCAAACAGCCCATCCCGGTCTGGGTTATCAAGCAAATCGACGACGGCTTGCTGCACCTTTGCGGGCAGGGCACCATCGAGCCGCAAAAAAAACGCAAGGTCGTACTCGCTGAGTTGCAGGAGGGCCGTTACCAGGGTGCTGTGAACATGACCAACGGCGGGCTAGTTCTCAACGCTCGCCTGTTTGCCGCACTGGTGCCGCTGGAGGCGATGGAGCTCGATGCCCAGGCCCAGGCTCACTGGCAGGGGCGCACCTGGCATGTCTCACAGGTGCCCCAACGCTGCTGGACCTTCGATGGAGCCTTGGTCCCACAGCGTCAGCGGCAAGGCGACCAGGAGCTGCTGATCAGCACGGAGGATGTCTCCGGCATTCGCCGCCAGATCAAAGCCAGCCTGGACCCCGGCGTGGTGACCTTCGGCTCCCCCGGCGCCAGCGAGGATCCCTTGATTGCCCCCCGCGACGGCGAGCATACCAAATCGTCAAATTCGCCCAGGCAGCCGCCCAAGGGGCGTGGATGGCGAGGCGATGACAACTGATACCAGGCATCACACCGCTCGCATGGTGCTCTTCCTATTCCTGATGGTACTGGTCGGCCTCAATCTGAGGCCGGCCCTCTCCTCCCTGGCTCCCCTGCTGGTCCGCCTCCAACTGGACACCGGCCTCTCACCGCTGGCCATTGGGGCGCTCACCACCCTGCCCGTCCTCTGCCTCGGCATCTTCGCCCCCCTGGCCCCCTGGCTCGCCAAGCGACTGGGGCCCGAGAACACCATGACGCTGGCACTCGGCGCCTTGATCACCGGGCTGTTGCTTCGTGGCGTGCCGGTTACCGCATCACTTTTCGCCGGCACCCTGCTCGTGGGTGCCGCCATCGGGGTCGCCGGGACACTGCTGCCGGCCCTGGTCAAGCGCGAGATACCCGCCGGCGCCGACCTGATGACCGGCGTCTACACCATGGCCCTGTGCCTGGGGGGCGCCCTCGGCGCCGGATTGAGCATTCCGCTGGCTGAGCTCCTGGGCAGCTGGCGCCTCAGCCTGATCAGCTGGTCGCTGCTGGGCGTGACGGCGCTGCTGGCCTGGGTCAGGCTCATGCCGCGAACCCCGCAGGGGGCCCCTGTGCCCGCGGGAGGCGGCTCCTTTCGCCAGCTGCTCTCCCAGCCCCTTGCCTGGCACGTCATGCTCTACATGGGGACCCAGTCGTCGCTGGCCTATATCGTCTTTGGGTGGCTGCCTACCCTGCTGCAAACCCGGGGCTACGGGGAGTCGGAAGCCGGCTGGATGATGGGTGCCTCGGTCATGGTGCAGCTCATCTCGGCCCTGGGCGCACCCTGGCTGGCACGCTTCAGCCGTGACCAACGGCCGGCACTGATGCTGGTGCTGGGCTGTGTCGCGGCCGGCCTCTGGCTGCTATTGCTCGGCCCCACGAGCTGGCGCTGGACCGGGGTGGCACTGCTGGGGCTTGGCCAGGGTGGCTGCTTCAGCCTGGCATTGACGCTGATCGTGCTGCGCACCGCCAACTCGCGCCTGGCGGGAAAGCTCTCCGGCCTGGCCCAGGGCGGCGGCTATACCCTGGCCGCCATGGGGCCACTGGCGGTCGGGGTCCTGCTGCAGTTCGACGTTAGCCTGACCCTCCTCACCACCGTCCTGCTGCTGATCCTCGCGGTATCCGCCATCTTCGCCCTGCTGGCCGGACGCAACCGCCGCCTGGATGTAGATGAAACGGGCCAACTGGTGACACGTTAAGCTTTGGCGCCTTGGGGTTGAAAGAATCGCTGTCGGAGCGCTCGGTTCGGCGCTCCGAGTTTCCATCGCGACTGGCGCCGTCAGGCGCCTAGGCGGAGGCCGCGGCGTCAGCAGTAGCCGCCCGTTTCGGCAACACCGCAGGGAGGCCTGCGGCCTCCAGTCGTGATCTGAAGATTCTCCTACAAGATGGTAAACACCTGTCATCGCAGGAAAAAGCAGCTTTAGGAGCGCTGACCCCCATCGCGACTAGCGCCGTCAGGCGCCGCAGGCGCCTTGGCGGAGGCCGCCGGCGTTGGTGGTGATCGCCAGCGCCGGGCAACACCGCCGGGAGGCCTGCGGCCTCCAGTCGTAATCTAAAGATTCTCCTACAAGATGGTAAGCACCTGTCACCGCAGGAAAAAGCAGCTGTAGGAGCGCTGACCCCCATCGCGACTGGCGCCGTCAGGCGCCTTGGCGGAGGCCGCGGCCTCGCTAACGACGCTGGGAAATGGCCACGCCCACAAGGATCAGTATCAGCGCAAGCAGGTGATTCCACTCTGGCCGCTCGCCCAGGAAGAGGATACCGATGACCACTGCCCAGAGCGGGATCAAGTAGTTGATCAGCGACAGGAAGGTCGGCCCCGCCGCGGCCACCAGGGTGAAGAAGACCACGCTGCCCAGCGCCGTGCAGATGATGCCCAGTACCAGTACCGCCCAGAGCGCTCCCGCTGAGAGCGAGAGCCCTGGCGCCCCCTCGCCCAGATAGGGCGTCACCGCCAGCGGCAGGGTCAATAGCCAGGCCATGCCCAGCACCAGCGCCGAGGTCGACCAGGCATCGCTGTCCGGTTTGTGGCGAGACACGATGGCGTTGACGGCATAGCAGCAGGCCGCCAGCAGCACCGCGAGCTGCGCCATCAGCGTCTCGCCATGCCCGCCAAGCTCGCGGATGGCGGCGGGGCCGATCAGCGCCAGGATACCGACAAAGCCGATGATGAATCCGAGCAGGCGCTGGCGGGTCAGCGTTTCACCGGCGACCAGGAAGTGGGCCAGCACCAGAGTCACCAGCGGCATCACCGCCATCAGGATCCCGGCCAGGCCACTATCGATGCGCTGCTGCCCCCAGCTGATCAGCAGGAAGGGGGCCATGTTGCCGATCACCGCAATGGACAGCATGAAGGCCCAGACTCGGTGCCCCCGCGGCCAGGGTCGCCCCAGCAGCAGCACCAGCATCAACAGCCCCAGGGCCGCCACCATGTTGCGCCCGGCCACCACCATGGCCGGCGTCAGCTCCGCCACGGCAATTCGGGTCAGCGCGAAAGAGCTGCCCCAGAGGACGGCCAGCGCCACCAACAGCACCCAGTGCGACAAGGGCCGTTTCATTCGCTCACTCTCCCTGCTGACATTCCTTGATCCTTATCACGTGCGATGCGACTTACCGTTTTCCGATAGCCATTCTCAATACCCTGCCCTGCACGCACCATGCATAATGCCCATAGCCCCCGAACCCCGCAGGCAAGCGATGCACGACCAGTCACAGCCGGTCTTCCAGACCCACGGGCTCAAGCGCTTCTACCGCATGGGCGACGTGACCATCCAGGCGCTGCGCGGCGTCGATCTCGAGCTATATGCCGGCGAACTGGTGGTGATGCTGGGCGCCTCCGGTTCGGGCAAGTCCACCCTGCTCAATATCATGGGCGGCCTGGACAGCCCCAGCGAAGGCAGCCTTAGCTATATCGACCGCAACCGGGACGACCACGACCTGACCCATGCCAGCCAGCGGACGCTCACCGAGTACCGCCGCCACCATGTCGGCTTCGTCTTCCAGTTCTACAACTTGATCTCGAGCCTGACGGCCCGCGAGAACGTCGCCATCGTCACTGACATCAGCCGCGACCCCATGGCACCGGAAGAGGCACTGGCCATGGTCGGGCTGGAGGCACGACTGGACCACTTCCCCTCCCAGCTCTCCGGCGGCGAGCAGCAGCGCGTCGCCATTGCCCGGGCCATTGCCAAGCGCCCGGAAGTGTTGCTCTGCGACGAACCCACCGGTGCGCTCGACTTTCGTACCGGGATTCGCGTGCTGGAAGTCCTCGAGGCGATCAATCGCACCACCGGCACGACCCTGGCCATCATCACCCACAACGAGGTGATCGGCGAGATGGCTGACCGGGTGATACGGCTTCGCGACGGCCAGGTGGGCGACATACATTCCAATGCCGGGCGCCGCCCGCCGGGCGAGCTTCGCTGGTGATGGCATGACGCTCCCCACCCTACACTGGAAGCTGCTGCGCGACCTGCTTCGGCTCAAGGGACAGGCGCTGGCCATCGCCGTAGTCATCGCCAGCGGGGTGATGACACTGGTGATGTCGTTGACCGTCCTGGAAGCACTGACCGGCTCCCGCGACCGCTTCTACGCCAGCCACCACTACCCCGACCTCTTCATTGACGTCAAGCGAGCCCCGCTGGGCCTGCTGGAGCAACTCGAAACCCTGGACGGCGTGAGCCGAATGGAGCCCCGCGTACGCGCCCCGGTGCGCCTGGCGGTAACCGGCTTCGACGATCCGGTGCGCGGCGTCATGCTCTCCCTGCCTGATGGGCGCCAGCCCAACCTCAACCGCCTGCACCTGCTGGCCGGTAGCCTACCGGAGGTGGGACGCAGCGACCAGGCCGTGGTCAGCGACGCCTTTGCCGAGGCGCATGGACTGGCCCCCGGCGATAGCCTCGAAGCGATCATTGACGGCCGCCAGACACGCCTGCTGTTGAGCGGCATCGCACGCAGCCCCGAAGTCATCTACCAGGCCGCCCCCACCGACCTGCTGCCGGATTATCATCGCTATGCCACGCTATGGATGAACCAGCGTGCCCTGGCCAGCGCCTACGGCATGGAGGGCGCCTTCAACCAGCTGCTGGTCACGCTGCAGGCCGGCTCCGACGCCGAAACCCTGATCGACGAACTCGACCTGATCCTGGCCCGCTACGGCAGCACCGGCACTCAGACCCGCCATGACCAGCAGTCGCATCGCTTCCTCGAGGAGGAACTGGCACAGCAGCGCGCCCAGGCGGCGATTTTACCCACGATCTTTCTCGCCGTTTCCGCGTTCCTGCTCAATGTGGTGATGGGCCGTATCATCCAGACCCAGCGAGAATCGCTGGCGATGCTCAAGGCCTTCGGCTATCGCAACGGGGAGCTGGCACGGCACTATGGTTGGCTTGCCGCTGCGATCGTGCTGCTCGGCTGGGCCGCGGGGGTACTGCTGGGCGCCTGGTCGGCACGGGGACTGGCCGGAATCTACAGCGACTACTTTCGCTTCCCCGAGATGCATTTCCGTGTGCCTCCTCGGTCCATGGCCCTGGCACTGGCCGTTGCCGGTCTGGCTGCCCTGACGGGTACCTGGCACGCGGTATGGCGGGCGGTCCGGGAGCCGCCGGCGGAGGCCATGCGCCCACCGGCCCCGCAACGGTTTCGCCGCACTTGGCTGGAGCGCTCACCGCTCGGCCGGGCGCTGGGCAACGAGTCGCGGATCATCCTTCGCCACCTGCTGCGCCACCCCACCAAGGCGGCACTCTCGGTGACCGGCATCGCCCTGTCGGCGGGCCTGCTGATGATGGGTGCCTACCAGCTCAGCGCCGTGGACAAGATGCTCGACCTGCAGTACCGCCAGGTCATGCGCATGGACATCGAGCTGACCTTCGGCGAGGTGACACCGGCCCGGGCCGTGGGCGAGCTGCGTCATCTGCCCGGCGTTCTGGCCGTGGAAGCCTGGCGCCGGGTTCCCGTCACCCTCAGCCACGGACACCGGGAGTACCGCACCAGCCTGCTCGGCATGGACGAGCAGCCCCGGCTGCGACAGGTACTCGATGCCCGTGAGCGCCCCCAGAAAATTCCCGCAGAGGGCGTGATGCTGACCCGCTTCCTGGCCGATTATCTCCAGGCGGAAGTGGGCGATACGCTGCAGGTGGCGGTGATGGAGGGACGGCGTCAAAATCTCCAACTAACGCTGACGGCACTGGTGGACGAACCCATCGGCGTCGGCGCCTACCTGCAACGGAATACCCTCAATACCCTGCTCGGCGAAGGACCGGCCATCAGCGGTGCCTGGCTGCTGGTCGACGGCGACCGACAGGGGGCACTGAACGAGGCGCTGAATCGCATGCCTGCCGTGGCCGGGATCGGCCTGCTGGCGGTGGCCGAAAGCGGCATTCGGGACTACATGGACGAGACCATCCTGATGATCGCCCTGGTCTTCGTGGCCCTGGCCGCGTCCATCGCCTTCGGTGTGGTCTATAACAACGCTCGCATCGCCTTCGCCGAGCGAGCAAGAGAGCTCGCCACGCTGCGGGTGCTGGGCTACAGCCGCACCGAAGTCGCGCGGATACTGCTTGGCGAGATCGCCCTGATCACGGCCCTTGCGATACCACTGGGCTGGCTATTCGGTACCGGCTTCAGTGCGCTGCTCAACCAGGCCTTCACCAACGACCTCTTCCGGGTACCCATGGTTCTGACCTCTCATGCATTCGGCTTCGCCGCCGCCGGCGTGATAGCCGCCTCAGCGGTGGTTGCGGTACTGGTGATCCGGCGCCTGGGGCGCCTGGACATGGTCACCGCCTTGAAAGCCGTGGAGTAGACAAGGAACGACAATGACGACCAACAAGAATGCGCCACGAATCATCAAGCGACTGGGCATCACCGCCCTGGGTCTGGTCATCATCGGCGCGCTGGCATGGGCGCTATGGCCCACCCCGGTCAGCGTCAACAGCGCCACGGTGCAGCGCGGCCCCTTCAGCGAAACGGTGACCGAAGAAGGCCGCACCCGACTGCGGGATACCTGGAATGTCACTTCGCCCATCGCCGGCTACCTGCAGCGCGTCAACCTCGAAGTCGGCGACACGGTGACGGAAGGCGACATCCTGTTTCGCCTGGAGCCGAGCCCGGCGCCGGCACTGGATGCCCGCTCCCGCCAGCAGGCCGAAGACAACCTGCAGGCGGCCCAGGCCAGATGGCAGGCGGCACAGGCCAACCTGGAGACCGCTCGGGCCGACCGCCGCTTCGCCGAAGCGGAGTATCAGCGATACCGCCAGCTTCACGAGCGCAACCTGGTTTCCACCGCCGAGCTGGAGCACCGCCAGAACCAGCGCGACCGCCAGCGGGCCCTGGAGAACTCGGCCGCCTCCCACGTCGAAGTAGCGCGCTTCGAAGTCGAGGCGGCGCGGGCCATGCTCGATATCGCCAGCGGCCAACGTGGCGGACCCAACGATGCCGCCGAACTGGCGATACGCGCTCCCGTGACGGGCCAGGTCCTGACCCTGCATCGATGCTGTGAAGGCAGCGTGGCCGCCGGCGAGCCGATCCTGCAACTGGGGCGGCCGGCTGATCTTGAAGTGCAGGTGGACCTGATCTCCATGGACGCGGTGCGACTGCGTCCGGGCATGCCGGTTCGCCTCAGCGGTTGGGGGGGAGATCTACTGCAGGGAGAGGTCAGACGCGTCGAGCCAGCGGGCTTTACCCGCATCTCGGCACTCGGGGTGGACGAGCAGCGCGTACCGGTTATCGTCGCGTTCAGCGACAGTGTCGATCTAGTCGCCCTGGGCCTGGGAAAGGGGTTCCGTATCGATGCCGAGTTCCTGATCTGGCATGACGATGATGTCCTGCAGATTCCCACTGGCGCACTGTTCCGACACCGGGGGGACTGGGCCGTCTTTGTCATCGAGGAGGGGCGTGCCGTACGCCGACTGCTCGAGATCGGCCGCCGCCAGGGAATGATCACGCAAGTACTGGCGGGCCTAGTGGAGGGTGAGTCGGTCATCAATCACCCCGGTGAGCAAGTCGCCGAAGGCGTAAGGGTCAGCGCCGGGGAGTGAGACAGTGTTGCAATAGCGCTATCATGCGGCTTTCACTTCGTCACCGTGACTGCCAGGAGCCGATATGACCGCGCCCTTCTCCACCGATCGCCCCGTGCTGGTTCTCTACGCTGGCGGCACCCTGGGCATGGTAGCCTCTCCCCGTGGCCTGGTCGCCGGCGGTAATATGAACGCTCGCCTGCGCAGTGCCCTTGCCACCCTGCCCCCGACGCGGCAGGCAAGCCTGCCGGCCTTCGTCGTCAGGGAAACCGATGAGCCCACCGACTCCAGCGCTGCCACCGCCAGGGACTGGCAGCGCCTCGCCCAGACCATTGCCAAGGACTTGCCGGACTACGCCGGCGTGGTGGTGCTCCATGGCACCGATACCCTGGCATGGACAGCCGCTAGCCTTGCCTACCAGCTCCAGGGCCTGGACCGCCCGGTGATCATTACCGGCGCCATGCAGCCGCTCG
>SKVX01000431.1 GCA_007129225.1 Halomonas sp. | reverse complement strand
GGGAGCGGGCGAAGTCCTCGGCGGTGAAGCCGCGGGCTTCCAGCAGGGCGACGGCCAGGGCGTCTCCCAGGGCGAGTGCCGCCGTGGTCGATGCGGTGGGGGCCAGGTCCAGGGGGCAGGCCTCCCGGGCGACGGCGGCATTCAGGTGGGCATCGGCATGGCGCGCCAGCGTCGAATCGGGGTTACCCGTCATGCTGATCAGCGGCGTGCCCAGGCGCTTGAGCAGTGGCAGGATCGCGGTGACTTCGCCGGTTTCGCCGGAGTTGGAGAGGGCCAGTACCACGTCGCCCGGCGTGATCATGCCGAGGTCTCCATGGCTGGCTTCGCCGGGGTGGACGAAGAAGGCGGGCGTGCCGGTGCTGGCCAGGGTTGCGGCAATCTTGCCGGCAATATGTCCGGACTTGCCCATGCCGGTGACGACCACCCGTCCCTGGCAGGCGAGCATCAGTTCGCAGGCTTGATCGAAATGGCTGTCCAGGCGGTCGGCCAGCGCGGCGATGGCCTGCTGTTCGACTTGGAGGGTGCGGCGCGCGCTATCGCGCAATGGCGAAGCGCCGTCGACAGGATCGGTTGGATGGGGCGTTGCGGCGTCTTTGGTCATGACGATGATTGTTGCCCGTTGTGGCGTTTCACTCAAGAAGCGCCGTTGCCGACAAGCGCCAGCCAGCCGAGATAGGCGAGGTAGCACGCCAACAGCAGGCCGGCAGGCAGTCGCTTGATGTGGCCATGGCGTTGCCACAGCAGCAGCATGGCCATGGCCAGCGTCAACAACAGCATGATGGGATAGTCGCGGCTGGCTGCTGCGGCATCGATTGGGCCAGGGGCAAGCAAGGCCGGAATGGGCAGCACCGCCAGCAGGTTGAACAGGTTCGAACCGATCACATTGCCGATGGCCAGCTCATGGTGCCCCTTCAGGGCGCTGGCCACGCAGGCGGCGAGCTCCGGCAGGCTGGTGCCGATGGCCACGATGGTGAGGCCGATGACCAATTCGCTGACGCCCATGCCTTGGGCCAGAGCGCTGGCGCCCCAGACCAGTGCCCGCGAGCTGAGTGTCAGCAACAGCAGCGTGCCGGCCAGCCAGTAGAGCGCCCGTGGCAGCGCCAGGTCGGGTATCTCGCCGGCCGGGGCGGCATCGGGCGTGTCGGCGCGAACCAGCCACCACAGGCTGAAGACCAGCAAGAGGGAGAGGAAAAGCGCGTCGAAGCGTCCCAGGATGCCGTTGGCCAGGGCGTAGCCTGCCAGGCCGGTGGCCCCGAGCAGTAGTGGCAGTTCGCGCCGTACCAGTGAGAAGGGTACGGGGACAGGTCGCACCAGGGCAGTGACCCCGAGTACAAGGCCGATATTGGCGATGTTCGAGCCCAGGGCATTGCCGGTGGCCAGGTCGGGAATCCCATCGAGGGCCGCGAATATCGCTACTACCATTTCCGGTGCCGAGGTGCCCAGGGCCACGATGGTCATGCCGATCAGCAGGGGGCTCAGGCCGGTGCCGCGCGCGGTGGCCGCAGCGGCGCCGACGAAGCGATCGGCACTCCAGACCAGGCCGATAAGTCCAGCGGTGACCATGAGCAGGGGTATCAGCATGAAATAGGGCGGGCCGAGACGTTGAGGAGGCGCATATTAGACGTGCTGGCGGGCCAGTGTGCAAGTGCGGCCGGGGTTGGGCTGGCGCCCTGCGACCCGGTTAGGATACGATGTTCGACAATTTTTTCGATGGACGTCTCGCAATGATCGAATCCCCCTTCGTGGTGGTGGAGGGTCTGCATTTTTCCCGGGGGGAGAAGGATATCTTCCGTGGCGTGGAATTGCAGATTCCCCGGGGCCAGATCACCGCCATCCTGGGTCCCAGCGGCACGGGCAAGACGACCCTGCTCAAGTTGATCGGCGGGCAACTCATTCCCGATGCAGGCTGCATCAGGATCGACGGCGAGGATGTACATGCCCTGCCGCGCAAGGCGCTATTCCGACTGAGGCGGCGGATGGGCATGCTGTTCCAGAGCGGTGCGCTCTTCTCCGATCTCAGTGTGTTCGAGAACGTGGCCTTTCCCCTGCGGGTGCATACCGACCTGCCCGAGGCGATGATCCGTGACGTGGCGCTGATGAAGCTGCAGGCAGTCGGGCTGCGCGGTGCGCGCGACCTGATGCCATCGGAACTTTCCGGCGGCATGGCTCGCCGGGTTGCCCTGGCCCGTGCCATTGCCCTGGATCCCGAGCTGATTCTCTACGATGAGCCCTTCGTGGGGCAGGATCCCATTTCCAAGGGCGTCCTGGTGCAGCTGATCAAGCGGCTCAATGATGCACTCGGGCTGACGGCCATCGTGGTGTCGCACGATATTCAGGAAACGCTGTCCATAGCCGACTATGTCTACGTGATCTCCGACGGCCGGGTCATGGCCCAAGGCACGCCGGACTCGCTGGATGTGGACGAGGACCCGCGCGTCAGCCAGTTCGTCCATGGCGAGCCTGATGGTCCGGTGCCTTTTCATTATCCGGCGACGGATTTCTTCAGCGACATCCTCAATGGGGAGGGTCGCCCATGATTGGGCGAATCGTGAGCTTCGGGCGTCGCGGTTGCGAAGTGCTCGAAGCCCTGGGCCGGGCGGGGCAATTCCTGGCCCAGTCGGCCGTTGGCATTCCATCCCGGGAGGGCTGGTACCTGTGGCTTCGGCAGGTGCATTTCGTCGGCGTCCTGTCACTGGCCATCGTGCTGGTCTCGGGGCTCTTCATCGGCATGGTGCTGGCGCTGCAGGGCTATACCCTGCTGGTCGATTTCGGCGCCGAGCAGGCACTGGGGCAGATGGTGGCGCTGTCGCTGCTGCGTGAGCTCTCTCCGGTGGTGGCGGCACTGCTGTTTGCCGGCCGGGCCGGCTCGGCGTTGACTGCTGAAATCGGCCTGATGAAGGCCACCGAGCAGCTGACCAGCATGGAAATGATTGGCGTCGACCCGCTCCGGCGGGTGGTTGCCCCCCGGCTCTGGGCCGGCTTCGTGGCACTGCCGGTGTTGACCGTCGGCTTCAGTGTGGTCGGCATCTACGGCGGGTACCTGGTGGGTGTCGAGTGGCTGGGAGTCTTCGAAGGTTCCTACTGGGGCAACATGCAGGGCAGCGTCGACTTCATCGGCGACGTGGGCAACGGCATGGTCAAGAGCGTGGTCTTCGCGCTGGTGGTGACCTGGATCGCGGTGTTTCAGGGCTATGACCTGGTGCCCACTTCGGAAGGCATTTCGCGGGCCACCACACGCACTGTGGTCTACTCGTCGCTGGCGGTGCTCGGCCTGGACTTCGTGCTCACCGCGCTGATGTTCGGAGGATTTTCCTGATGACGGGAAGACGTGTTTTGACGTTCGGAGAGACGCAATGAAGCGCAGCAAGACAATGGAGCTGGGTGTCGGCCTGTTCATGCTGGCGGGAATCCTCGGGCTGCTGTTCCTGGGAATGCGGGTCAGCGGCATGGCCTTCACCGCCCCTGGCGATACCTTCCGGCTCGAGGCCAATTTTGCCAATATCGGCAGCCTCAAGCCACGCGCCCGGGTCACCATGGCGGGCGTGACGGTGGGTCGGGTCATCGACATCGAGCTCGATGCCGACTGGTACGATGCCCGTGTGGTGCTGGAACTCGACGCCGAACTCGAGGGCCGGCTTTCCCGCGATACCACCGCTTCGATTCTCACTGCCGGCCTGCTCGGCGAGCAGTACATCGGGCTTACGGTCGGCGGGGATCCGGACACCCTTGCCGATGGCGATACCATTCGCGATACCCAGTCCGCCATGGTGCTGGAAGAACTCATCCAGCAATTCGTGTCCAATATGGTCAGCGACTAGAGGCCTTGCCTTGCGTCACTCAATTCCCGTTTCCTGCGAGGTCAACCCATGACACTGATGTCTTCCTCTATCACCTTTCTTCGCCTACTGGCGGCCGGGTTGTGCCTGGCGCTGTTTTCCCTCTCGGCCCAGGCCGAACTCGAACGCAGCCCCGAGCAGGTGATTCGCGACAGCGTCAACGACATGATGGGCCAGATTGAGGGGCGCGAGGATTACTTTGCGGACAATGTGGATCAACTGAAGGCATTGGTCGATGAGAGCCTGGATGAGATTGCCGATTTTCGCTATATCGGGGCCAGCGTCATGGGGCGCTATTTCCAGAATGCCACGCCTCAGCAGCGCTCCCGTTTCGCCAATACCTTCCGCCAGACGCTGATCGACACCTATACCAAGGGGCTGGTCACCTTCGACTATCGCGAACTTCGCGTGCTTGACAGCCAGCGAGCGCCGCGTCACGAGGATCAGGCGAGCGTTGCCATGGAAGTGGTCGCGGTCGATGGCACCGTGTATCCCGTCAGCTACACCCTGCGCCTCTCGGATGGGCAGTGGAAGGTGGTCAATGTCATCGTGAACGGGATCAACCTGGGGCTGACGTTCCGCAACCAGTTCGACCAGGCCATGCGCGACCACAATCGGGATTACGACGCCGTGATCGCCAACTGGTCGCCGGAACTCGCTGCTGACGAACTCGAAGAAGGCGGAAGAGGTTGAGCCTGCTGCTTGACCGCGGCGGTGTTCGCCTGGAGGCCAGCCACGCCCGGCTGGACGTGACCGGCGATGTCGACTTCGACATGGCGGCGCAGCTTGCCGAAGCCGGTAGCGCCTGGCTGGCCGAGCAGCCGTCCGGCTCCCGGCTGGAGCTGGACCTGAGCGGCGTGGAGCAGGTCAGCAGTGCGGCACTCAGCGTGTTGCTGGAGTGGACGCGGCGTTCGCGTGTTGCCGGTATTCAGATTGATTCGGTACGCCTCTCCGAGCCCCTGCTCAGGTTGACAAGGGTCGCCGGTCTCGATTCTCTGCTGCCGGTTGCCGAATCGACCTCCTCTTGAGTTCTGCCCTGCCCGGCATCGCCAAGCGGGGCGCTTTTCATTACCATGTCACCATTATCCGACTCTGGCACCGGCCCTGGCGGCCGTGTGCCCCCCTTTTCGACCACAGGAGTTCCGGTTTCCATGCAACCCAGTGATGTCAAGGCGCTGCTAGAGACCCGTATCGATGGCTGCGAATTTCATATTCAGGGCGAAGGGTGCAACTTCCAGGTCATCGCCGTGGGTGAAGTGTTCGACGGCCTGTCGCCGGTCAAGCGCCAGCAGTTGATCTATGGCGCCCTGTCGGAAGAGATCGCCTCCGGTGCCGTTCATGCCGTCAGCATCAAGACTTATACCCCGGCGCAGTGGGCTGGCGCGCCGGAGAATGCAGCTTCACAGAACCAAGGTGTCTGACGGTCGAACCTCCATGGACAAGTTGATAATTACCGGTAATGGCCCGGTCAATGGCGAGGTCTGGGCCAGTGGTGCCAAGAACGCCGCCCTGCCCATTCTCTGTGCCACGCTGCTCGGCGACGAGCCCGTGACCATCGGCAATCTGCCGCATCTGCAGGACATCACGACCACGCTGGAGTTGCTTGGACGCATGGGCGTCGAGCCGGTGATGGGCGAGAAGATGACCATCCAGCTGGATGGATCCCAGGTGAAGGATTGCCATGCGCCCTACGAGCTGGTCAAGAAGATGCGGGCTTCCATTCTCGTACTCGGCCCACTGCTGGCTCACTTCGGCCATGCCGACGTGTCACTGCCCGGTGGCTGTGCCATCGGCTCGCGCCCAGTGGACCTGCATATTCGCGGGCTGGAAGCCATGGGCGCGGAGATTCGCGTCGAGGGCGGCTATATCCGCGCCCGGGTCGATGGGCGACTCAAGGGCGCCACGATCTTCTTCGATACCGTCACCGTCACCGGCACCGAAAACCTGTTGATGGCGGCGACCCTGGCCGAAGGTACCACGATACTGGAGAACGCCGCCCGCGAACCCGAGGTGGTCGACCTGGCTGATTGCCTGATAAAGATGGGGGCCAATATTCGCGGACATGGAACGGATACCATCGTGATCGAGGGTGTGGAGCGGCTTCACGGTGCCTACCATGACGTCATGCCGGATCGTATCGAGACCGGCACCTTCCTGGTGGCTGCCGCCCTGAGCCGTGGTCGGGTTCGCGTGCGCAACACCCGGGCCGATATTCTCGAGGCGGTGCTGGCCAAGCTGGAGGAGGCCGGTGCCAAGATCACGCTGGGAGATGGCTGGATCGAGCTGGACATGGAGGGACGCCGGCCGCGCCCTGTGAATATCCGTACGGCACCGTACCCTGCCTTCCCCACGGACATGCAGGCCCAGTTCGTGGCGCTCAATGCGGTGGCGGACGGCAACTCGCGGGTTGTCGAGACCATCTTCGAGAATCGCTTCATGCACGTGCAGGAACTGAATCGCATGGGCGCCAACATCGTGCTGGAGGGCAATACTGCGCTGATTACCGGTGTCGAGCGGCTTTCCGGGGCGCCGGTCATGGCCACCGACCTGCGGGCCTCGGCCTCGCTGGTCATCGTGGCCATGATGGCCGAAGGGGAGACGCTGGTGGATCGCATCTACCACATCGACCGCGGCTATGAGTGCATCGAGGAGAAGCTGCAGCTTCTGGGTGCGCGGATCCGTCGAATTCCCGGTTGAGGGGTTTTATCGACATGCGCCATTCCCGACCACAGGCGAGACCATGAGCAAGCAACTGATTCTGGCCCTCTCCAAGGGCCGTATTCTCGATGAAACACTGCCGCTGCTGGCCGACGCCGGCATTGCGCCGGTTGAAGACCTGGGCAAGAGCCGCAAGTTGCTCTTCGACACCAATCTGGCGGATGTGAAGCTGGTGATTATCCGCGCTACCGACGTGCCCACCTATGTCCAGTTGGGGGCCGCCGACCTGGGGGTCGCCGGAAAGGACGTGTTGCTCGAGCACGGCGCCGAGGGCCTCTACGAGCCGCTGGATCTCGAGATTGCCAAGTGCAAGCTGATGACCGCGGGCATCGATGGCGCCGAGCCGGCTCGTGCCCGACGCCGGGTGGCCACCAAGTTCGTCAACGTGGCACGGCGATATTACGCGGAGCAGGGCATCCAGGCCGAGGTGATCAAGCTCTATGGGGCCATGGAACTGGCGCCGCTGATGAACCTGGCCGATGAAATCGTGGATATCGTCGATACCGGCAATACGCTGCGAGCCAACGGCATGTCGGCGCGGGAGCTGATTGCACCGATCAGCACGCGCCTGGTGGTCAACAAGGCAGCCATGACCATGAAGCACGCTCAGCTCAAGCCACTGATTGCGCGCCTGACCGAGGCGGTGGGCAAGCGGCGTGCCAGCGAAGGCGCCATCTCGCCCTGAACGCTCCGGCGTCAGGCGAGGGGCGTGATCAGAATGCTATCAACCTTGTAGAGGCGAACTCCATCATGAGCGAAACCCTTGTCGACTCCGCCGCAATCGCGCGGCTCTCGACCGCCGCTAGCGATTTCGAGGCGCGTCTCGATGCGCTGCTCGCCTGGGAGGGCGTATCCGATGCCGAGGTCCAGCGCAGTGTCAACGACATCCTTTGCGGTGTCAGGGCGCGTGGCGATTCCGCACTGGTAGAGTACTCCAATCGCTTCGACCGGCTCGACGTCTCGAGCATGGCGGAGCTGACTCTCGGTGCGGAGCGGCTCGAGCAGGCCTTTACCGGTCTTCCCGAAGAGCAGCGTGCCGCCCTGTCGAAGGCCGCGGAGCGTATCCGTGCCTACCACGAACGCCAGAAGCCGGAATCCTGGGCCTTCACCGAAGCCGACGGCACCGTGCTGGGGCAGCAGGTCACGGCACTGGACCGAGCGGGCATCTATGTGCCGGGTGGCAAGGCGGCCTATCCCTCGTCGGTATTGATGAACGCCATACCCGCCCATGTGGCCGGGGTCCGTGAGATCGTCATGGTAGTGCCCACACCGGATGGCGTGCTCAATGAGCTGGTGCTGGCGGCAGCCCACCTGGCCGGCGTGGATCATGTCTTCACCATCGGCGGCGCCCAAGCCGTGGCGGCTTTGGCCTATGGCACCGAAACGGTGCCCCGGGTCGACAAGATCGTGGGCCCTGGCAACATCTATGTGGCGACGGCCAAGCGGGCGGTGTTCGGCCAGGTGGGTATCGACATGATTGCCGGCCCTTCCGAGATACTGGTGGTATCCGACGGGGGGACCGCGCCCGATTGGCTGGCCATGGACCTCTTTTCCCAGGCGGAGCATGATGAGGATGCCCAGGCTCTGCTGGTCAGCTGGGATGCCGGCCACCTGGATGCGGTGGAGGCATCCATCGAGCGGCTGCTGCCGACCCTTGAGCGAGAGTCAATCGTGAGGGAGTCGCTGTCTCGCCGTGGTGCGTTGATTCACTGCCGGGACCGGGATGAGGCGGTTCGCTTGATCAATCGCATCGCACCGGAACATCTGGAGCTCTCCATGGCGGACCCGGAAGCGCTGTTGCCGGAGGTGCGCCATGCGGGCGCCATCTTCATGGGGCGCTACACCGCCGAGGCGCTGGGCGACTACTGCGCCGGCCCCAACCACGTGCTGCCGACCTCGGGGACGGCCCGATTCTCGTCGCCGCTGGGTGTCTACGATTTCCAGAAGCGCTCCTCGATCATCAACTGCTCCCGGGAGGGTGCGTCGGAGCTGGGGCGGGTGGCATCGATCCTCGCCCGGGGCGAGTCCTTGACCGCCCATGCCCGTTCAGCCGAGTACCGGATTCAGAAGTAGCGCTTTCCGGTTGTCGCCATCGTCGATCATGGGAAAGGCCCTGTCCAGTGAGTGGACAGGGCCTTTTGCGTGAGGTTCTCTGCTGGGCACGGATGTGGTCGTCAGTCCGTTCTCGGACATAGCTACCGTTCCGGCTGTCTCAGTTGCGGCGGCGGGCGCTCGCCGACTTCCAGCTCGATGCTGAGTTTGTCGCCGCTGCGCACGACGGTCAGCGGTAGCGTGGCACCGGGCTGGATGGCGGCGATATCGCTCATGGCCACTCGGGCATCGAGGATAGGCCGACCATCGACTTCCAGCAGCACGTCGCCCGGGCGCAGGCCCGCCCGGGAAGCGGGGCCGTCCCTGACCACGCCGGAGATCACCACGCCGCGAGGGGCCTGGAGGCCGAAGGAGGCGGCCAGCTCCGGGGTGATCTCCTGCGCCTCGATGCCCAGCCAGCCGCGGATCACGCGGCCCTGGGTCACCAGGTCATCGAGGATGCTGTGGGCCAGGCGGGTGGGAATGGCGAATCCCACCCCTTGGGAACCGCCGGAGCGCGAGAAGATGGCGGTATTGATACCCACCAGGGCGCCTTCTGCATTGATCAGCGCGCCACCGGAGTTCCCGGGATTGATGGCGGCATCGGTCTGAATGAAATCTTCATAGGCGCTCAGGCCCAGGTGTGTGCGCCCGGTGGCGCTGATGATGCCCATGGTCACGGTCTGACCTACGCCGAAGGGGTTGCCGATGGCCATGGCGATGTCGCCTACCGCCACGTCCTCGGTGTCGTAGAGGGTGATCACCGGGAGGTCTTCCAGGTCGATGCGCAGCACGGCCAGGTCGCTTTCCGGATCGGTACCGATCACCTCTGCCAGGGTTTCACGACCGTCACGCAGGGCCACCTGGATTTCGTCGGCACCGTCGATCACGTGATGGTTGGTGAGCACATAGCCGTCTTCGCTGACGATGACGCCGGAGCCCAGGCTGGAGAGAAACCGTTGTTGACTGGGCAGGTCGTCGCCGAAGAATTGACGGAAGAAGGGATCTGACA
Source organism: Halomonas sp. (assembly GCA_007129225.1). Taxonomy (GTDB): domain Bacteria; phylum Pseudomonadota; class Gammaproteobacteria; order Pseudomonadales; family Halomonadaceae; genus Halomonas. Next base: position 110 of record SKVX01000431.1, on the reverse strand, counting down.
TCATCGGGTGCTCCTCGAGGGCGACGACCCGTGATGAGTAGATGTTGACCACCGCCGGGGCGGCCTTTTCCACCGCCTCCGAATAGCTGACCGGCCCCTGCATGCGGCTC
>SKVX01000305.1 GCA_007129225.1 Halomonas sp. | reverse complement strand
CCGACGGCCATGGTCGCTCAGGCCCGGCTTAACCAGCCAGATATCGAGGAGGTGCTAGACGCGCACTGTGACTTCCCGCGTGTGCGCGGCATCCGCCACAAGCCAACGGCGGCCCGTTCGGCCGCCGAGGTGGTGCCGGGGGTACCGGGCTCCATGGGCGACCCGGCCTGGCGCCACGGCTTCGCACTGTTGGCCGGGCACCGGCTCTCTTTCGACCTGCAGACCCCCTGGTGGCACTTCAACGAGGCCGCCGAACTCGCCGAGGCCTATCCCGAAACGCAGATCATCATCAACCATACGGGGCTGCCGGCGGACCGCAGTGATGCGGGGTTGAGAGCATGGCGGGACGCCATGGACACTGTGGCCAGGCAGCCCAATGTCGCCGTCAAGATCTCGGGGATCGGTGTACCGGAAACAACCTGGACGGCCGAGGCCAACCGGCGCGTGGTACTGGAAACCATCGACTGCTTCGGCGTCGACCGGTGCATGTTCGCCAGCAACTTCCCCGTCGATAGCCTGGTGGCGTCCTTTGACACCCTCTTCGAGGGCTTCCAGGCCATCACGGGCTCATTCAGCCACGGCGAACGCCTCAAGCTGTTTCATGACAACGCCATGAGACTCTACCGCCTCGAGAGCCAGCGATAGCGGTGAACTGCCTGCCGGCATGGAAGCCGGCGACACTCATTCCGCCATGTCGTCGAGTGCCGAAACCTCCATCTTGTTTCGCAGGTGGCGCCGCAGTATCTCGCCCAGGGCGACACCATCTCGTGCTTTCAGTGCTTCGACCATGGCCTCGTGCTCACCCACCGCCTTGGACCAATAGTCGCTGCTCAGTTCGGCGGTGAAGCGAACCCGTCGCACTCGATGGTTGAGGTTCTTATAGACGTCGATCAGCACGTCGTTCTGGGAAGCGACCACGATGGCCTCATGAATCTGCTGATTGACCAGCAGGTACTCCTTCATGTTGCCGCTCTTGAAGTAAGAGAGCATCTGATAGTGCAGCGCCTCGATATTGGCCAGCTCCGACTCGGAGATCCGTTCCCCTGCCAACTCGCCGGCCAGGGCTTCAAGGCTCTGCATCACTTCGAAGGTGTTCTTGAGCGTTGCCTTTGTCAACTTGGCAACGCGAGCCCCACGATTAGGCAACAGTTCAACGACCCCCTCGAAGGCCAGCACCTTGAGTGCCTCCCGTAGCGGCGTCCGCGAAACACCGAACTGCTCGCAGAGCTGCAGTTCCGGAACACGACTTCCCGGCGTCAGCATGCCCTGGTCGATCATGTCCCGAATTCGATTCGCGACTTCCCCATGCAGCGTATTCTGCCTAATCTTTTCCATAGAGCCTCGCGCAAGTGCAGAAGGGATACATATAATTATATATTCTGTATTCAGAAGCAGCAAGGCACCCCTCGCCCGGGCTCAGGGAACATAGAGCACTCTGGAGGGTCATTATCCAGGATGTAGGAAAGTCAAAACGGAAGCCAAATACAGCGGATACTGACAAAGGGAGAGCGGGATGCACAAGCCATGCAATCCACTGGCAGCGACGCTGCTGCTGGGCACGATACTGAGCATCGGCTCGGCCCAGGCCGCCGACGTCATCGATGAACGCATTGCCACCGACTATCTGGACCTGCGCCTCGAGCGCCTCGCTTCCGGCCTGGAGAATCCATGGGCCCTGGCCATGCTGCCCGATGGACGTTTCCTGGTCAGCGAAAGGCCAGGCCACCTGACGCTGGTCGAGGCAGACGGCTCCACCACCCGCCTCGAGGGTGTGCCCGAAGTCCATACCCGTGGCCAGGGAGGCCTGCTGGATCTTGCCCTGCATCCATCCTGGGGGGATGGTGAACACGACTGGGTCTATTTCACCTGGAGCAAACCCGGCAACGGCAACACCGCCACGGCCCTGAGCCGCGCCAGGTTGGAAGGCGAAAGCCTGGTCGAGGTCGAGGAGCTGTTCGTGCAGGACAGGTACTCCGGCCCGGGCCGCCACTACGGTTCGCGACTCGCCTGGCTGCCCGATGGCACCCTGTTGATGAGCATCGGTGACCGCGGCTCCAACCCGGAGCGAGCCCAGGACAAGAGCGACCACGCCGGCAGCGTGTTGCGCCTGACCGATACCGGAGGTGTGCCCGATGACAATCCCTTCGTCGATGACCCCGAGATCCTCGATGAGATCTATACCGCAGGCAACCGCAACATCCAGGGCATGATCGTAACCGCCGACGGTGATATCTGGGCCAGTGAGCATGGACCAAGGGGTGGCGATGAAATCAATTTCATCGAAGCCGGCGAGAACTACGGCTGGCCGGAAGTGAGCCAGGGGCGCGACTACGGCACCGGTGAGCCCATCGGCGCGGACTCCCTGCCCGGCATGCGCGATCCGTCCCATGTCTTCGAGTTCACCCTGGCACCATCCGGCCTGGCCCATGTCACCGCCGACACCTTCCCCGACTGGCAGGGTGACCTGCTCGCCGGCGGCCTGCGCAGTGAACGACTGCTACGGCT
>SKVX01000514.1 GCA_007129225.1 Halomonas sp. | reverse complement strand
TGGAAGCTGAAGGCCGGGCGGTCGGTGCGCTCGATCCCCTGCAGGGTGCCGTCGAACAGCGAGCGGTGAGTGGCGCGCAGATTGCTCGGCAGGCTCGCCTCGTCGGCGGCGAAACCGTGGTTCTGGCTGGTGATCATCACCTGCCCACTGTCGAGATCCTGCACCGGGTGGTTGGCGCCGTGGTGGCCGTGACCCATCTTCACGGTCTTGGCCCCGCTGGCCAGGGCCAGCAGCTGGTGGCCCAGGCAGATGCCGAACAGCGGGATCTCGGTCTCGAGGATCTCGCGGATCGCCTGGATGGCGTAGTCGCAGGGCGCGGGGTCGCCGGGGCCGTTGGCCAGGAAGACGCCGTCGGGGTTCAGGCCCAGCACCTCGGCCGCCGGGGTCTGGGCCGGCACCACGGTAAGGCGGCAGCCGCGGGAGGCGAGCATGCGCAGGATATTGCGCTTGACGCCGAAGTCGTAGGCGACCACGTGGTAGGGGCGTTCGGCCTTTCCATCAGGGCCGGCCGTGTCGGCATAGCCCGCACCCAGGGCCCACTCGCCTTCAGTCCACTCATAGGGGGTCTGGCAGGAAACCACCTTGGCCAGATCCATCCCCTTGAGGCCCGGGAAGGCGCGGGCGGCGGCCAGGGCGCGCTCCACGGCATCGTCGCCGGAGGCCAGGTCACCGGCGAGGATCGCGCCGTTCTGGGACCCCTTGTCGCGCAGAATGCGGGTCAGCCGGCGGGTATCGATATCGGCGATGCCCAGCACGTTCTGGCTCTTGAGGTAGTCGGAGAGCGACTGCTCGGAGCGAAAGCTGCTGGCGATGAGCGGCAGGTCGCGGATCACCAGGCCGGCGGCGGCGATGGCCCCGGACTCCACGTCCTCGGCGTTGATGCCGGTGTTGCCGATATGCGGGTAGGTCAGGGTGACGATCTGCCGGGTATAGGAGGGGTCGGTCAGGATTTCCTGATAGCCGGTCATGGCCGTATTGAACACCACCTCACCGCTGGTCTGTCCATCGGCACCGATGGCCGTGCCGTGAAAGAGACTGCCATCTTCCAGGGCCAGTATCGCGGGTTTGTTCAATGCGGGGCTGTTCAAGACAAGGTCCTCCCATGCTGGTGGGAGCCTGAGGGGCGCAGGCTCCGCGGCTATCGTCGCTGCGACAGATTCGGCTCGTAAAAAAGCGGGACGAAGCCGATAAAAGAACCGGTTTCATCCCGCTTGTTGTCATATTCTTCGGGGGCTGGCAAACGCAACAAGCGCGCAGTAATGACTGCTATTTTCAGGCGCCCGGCCAAAATTTTGGGGATATTACAGGATTCGATCTCACCTGGCTACCATCTTGCGCCCTGAACCTCATATCCACGCTGACGATACGGGGCTGATCCGAGCCGGACCGCCGATGAGGCGCTGTAAGTCCATTCTTCGGCACTACATTCGGCTCATCGCAGACTGGCATGCAATGCCAAGGGTTCTCAGGGCCACACTGTCGGAGCATCTTCAGATCGCGCCGGCGTTGTTGCCTATGCCGCCGCACCTCAGGGGCGCCGAGGGAAGGCCGGAGAGGAGGTCCGATGCCATGGATGGCATCGGTAGCGCCCAGGGATGGGTTCACAGCGCCTCCTCGCAGGCCTGCCCTCGGGAAAGCCCCGAGGCAACTCAGAGCCCCAACACATCCTGCATGTCATACCTACCATTGGGCCGGTCGGCCAACCAGCGCGCCGCGCGTACCGCACCCTTGGCGAAGGTCATGCGGCTCGACGCCTTGTGGGTGATCTCGATGCGCTCGCCCTCGGTGGCGAACATCACCGTGTGCTCGCCGACGATATCCCCGGCGCGCACCGTGGCGAAGCCGATCTCCTTGTCCGTGCGCGGCCCGCACTGGCCCTCGCGGGCGAAGACGCCGTGCTCCTTGAGCGTGCGGCCGAGGCTCTCGGCCACCACCTCGCCCATCTTCAGCGCGGTGCCCGAAGGGGCATCCACCTTGTGCCGATGGTGCGCCTCGATCACCTCGATGTCGTAGCCCTCGTCACCCAGCGCCCGGGCCGCGGTCTCGAGCAGCTTCAGCGTCAGGTTTACGCCCACGCTCATGTTGGGGGCGAAGACCAGCGGCAGCCTGTCACGGTAGGCGTCGAGCGAGGCCAGCTCTTCATCGGAGAGCCCGGTGGTGCCGATGACGATTCGCTTACCGTGCTTCGCGCAGAACGCCAGGTTGGCCAGCGTCACCTGGGGGCTGGTGAAGTCGATCAGCACGTCGAAGTCATCGACGATGGTCTCGAGGGCGTCCACCGCCGCCACCCCCAGCCTGCCGACGCCCGCCAGCTCGCCGATATCGGCACCGGCCAGCGAACTGCCCGGCTCGACGATACCGCCGGCCAGGGTGGCTCCGGCATCCTGCTGCACGGCGTTGACCAGGGTGCGGCCCATGCGGCCGGCGACGCCGACGATGGCGATACGGGTCATGCGGACTCCTGTACACTGTCTTGGCATTGAGAATGGCGTGGAGTATACCAGAG
>SKVX01000042.1 GCA_007129225.1 Halomonas sp. | reverse complement strand
CCCAGTCGGGCTCGCCGCCCTCGCGGCACAGCTGGGCGGTGATGAAACGTACCTGCTGGGCATGACCGCGGTCGGTCAGCGGTATGCCCATGCCGGCGGCGGCGGCCGATGCCGCCGTGATACCGGGCACGATCTCGGCGGGCACGTTGGCCTCGGCCAGGGCGGCGAGCTCCTCCCCCATGCGACCGAAGATGCCGGGGTCGCCGCCTTTCAGCCGCACCACGGACTTGCCCTGCCCCACCAGCCTGACCATCAGCTCACCGATCTCGGCCTGGGGCACGCTGTGATGCCCTCGGGCCTTGCCCACATAGTAGCGCTCACGGCCGGCGGGGATCAGCGACAGCACCTCGTCGCCGATCAGGCGGTCGTAGACGATGGCGTCGGCCTGCTGCAGCAGGCGGGCGGCCTTAAGCGTCAATAGCTCCACGTCGCCGCTGCCGGCCCCCACCAGATAGACCCGGCCCGGCTGGCAACCGCCGCGCAGCGCCAGGGACGGCATGCTGCCACACGCCCTGGCGTCGCCCAGGCAGTTGAAGGAGCGACCGAAGCCGAGCCTTGCCAGGCCCGCATTCAGGCCGTCACGCGATAGCAATGTTTTCAGGTGTCGGCTCAGCGCCCCCATGGGACCTCTCCTCTGCGGCACTTTCTTGTGCATTTCCTTCCGCTCTTGCTTCTTCAATCAGGGACTTCAACTCGGGAATGCAGCTGCCACACTGGGTGCCGCAGGCCAGTCGGGCGCCCAGCGCCTCGACGCTGTCGTCGCCACTGCGAATGGCATGGCGAATCGTACTCTGGCCCACCTGATGGCAACTGCACACCACAGGTCCGCTGTCGGCGGCGCCATCGTCGCAGCCGGCCAGCAGGCGCCGCTGCCGCGCCGCATCCAGCCGTTCACCCCGAGCGGCCTCCTGGAAACGCGCGTCGAGCCAGGCCAGGCCGGGCAGCTCACTGGGAGGGCCCACCATCAACCACCAGCGCAGCCGGCCGTCCTCGATGCCCGCCGCACGCAGGCGACCGCCAACGGGATCATCGCACCAAAGCGTCGGCGCCACCGCCAGATGCCGAGCCAGCCAGGCCTGCCAGTCAGGCACGCCGGTTCCCTCCTTGCCTCCCGCCAACTGCCAGCGCTGACAATCGAGCAGCGGGATGCGTGCCCAGTAGCGCGAACTCTCGCGCCATGCCGCATCCAGCGTCAGGTCATCGGCTACTATCAGCGTAGCCTGCCAGCCAGGCGCCAGCGGCGCTATCGACACGGCCCCATGCTTGGATTCCGGCTGGCCGGAGATCGGGTCGCAATGGGGAGCCAGCAGGCTGCCCATGCGGGCGGCACCGCTGAACCGGCCGGTCCAGTGCATGGGCACGAACACTTCGCCACGCCGCTGCGCCTTCGATATCCGCACGCGCCCCACATAGTCTCCACCCGCTCCCTCCAGCCGCGCCAGCGCCTTGTCACCGATACCGTAGTGGAGCGCATCGTCGGGATGCAGCTCGATGAACGGTTCACTGCGGTGGTTCATCAGCCTGGGGGCACGGGCGGTGCGCGTCATGGTGTGCCACTGATCGCGCACCCGGCCGGTATTAAGCCGCAGCGGACGCGCTTCACTCAAGGCCTGTCGGGGCCCCCGGGGGGACACGGCAATCAGTCGCGCCTTGCCATCCGGGGTGGCAAAGCGCCCGTCCTCGAACAGCCTCGCGGTGCCATGGGGGGCCTGCCGCGTCACCGGCCACTGGATCGGCGACAGGGCATCATAGGCGTCACGGTCGAGCCCGGCCAGGCCGGAGATATCGAACAGCCGCTTGCCTTCGCTCCGGGTGTCGAGCCGGGTGTCGAGAGCGTTCTCGAATCCCGACAGCCGGGCATGCTCGTCGAAGATCTCGCTGGGGTGATCATAAGCAAAGGCTTCGCCGAAGCCGAGCCGCCTGGCGACTTCGCCGATGATCCACCAGTCGTGGCGGGCCTCCCCCGGGGGCGGCAGCAGACCGCGCTGGCGCGAGATGCGCCGCTCGGAGTTGGTCACGGTACCGTCCTTCTCGGACCAGCTCGAAGCGGGCAGCACGATATCGGCGTAGGGGAGCAAATCGGTGTCGGCCATGCATTCGGAGACGATCACCAGCGGGCACTTGGCCAGGGCCGCCCGCACGCGGTTGGCATCCGGCAGGCTCACCACCGGGTTGGTGGCCATGATCCACACCGCCTGAACCTCGCCCCGCTCGATGGCCTCGAACAGCTCCACCGCCTTGTGGCCTGGCGCGTCGGGCAGGGTGGGCTCCAGCGATGCTGTCGTCCAGAAGCGCGTGACCCGTTCGAGGGCGCCCGGCGTGTGGTAATCCATGTGTGCGGCCAGCTGGTTGGCCAACCCGCCCACCTCGCGGCCGCCCATGGCGTTGGGCTGGCCGGTGATCGAGAAGGGGCCCGCCCCGGGCAGCCCGATCTTGCCGCCGGCCAGATGGCAATTGATGATGGCGTTGCACTTGTCGGTGCCGCTGGAGGACTGGTTGACGCCCTGG
>SKVX01000405.1 GCA_007129225.1 Halomonas sp. | reverse complement strand
TGGTGCCACAGGCACAGATAGACTTCATGACGGAGTAGTCAATGAGCGAGCAGGCTTACGACTCAACGAGCATCAAGGTACTCAAGGGCCTGGATGCCGTTCGCAAGCGTCCCGGCATGTATATCGGGGATACCGATGATGGCACAGGCCTTCACCACATGGTGTTCGAGCTGGTGGACAACTCCATCGATGAAGCTCTGGCCGGGCACTGTAGCGAAATACGAGTGGTCATCCATCCTGATGAGTCGATCACTGTCAGCGATAATGGCCGTGGCGTGCCCACAGATCTGCACGAAGGCGAAGGCGTATCGGCGGCCGAAGTGATCATGACGGTGCTTCATGCCGGAGGCAAGTTTGACGATAACTCCTACAAGGTGTCCGGCGGTTTGCACGGGGTCGGCGTTTCGGTAGTGAATGCGCTTTCCGAAGAACTTCGCCTGACGATCTGGCGGGCCGGCCAGGTACATGAGCAGATCTACCGTCATGGCGTGCCCCAGGCTCCGCTTGGCGTTGTAGGTAAGACCGAGAAGACCGGTACGCGTGTCCATTTCAAGCCATCGACCGATACGTTTCACAATATCGAGTTCCACTACGATATCCTGGCCAAACGTCTTCGCGAGCTCTCCTTTCTCAACTCCGGGGTGGCGATTCGTCTGATGGACGAGCGCTCAGGGAAGGAGGAGTTGTTCCACTACGAAGGGGGCCTCAGGGCTTTCGTGGATCATCTCAACACCAACAAGACGGTGCTCAACCCGGTCTTCCATTTCAATGCCGTGCGCGAAGACGGTGTCGAAGTGGAAGTGGCGATGCAGTGGAGTGATTCCTTCACCGAGAACATTTTCTGCTACACCAATAATATCCCTCAGCGCGACGGCGGCACGCACTTGGCAGGGTTCCGCGCGGCTCTGACACGCACCATGAACAACTATATCGAAGCGGAAGGGCTGCTGAAGAAGTCCAAGGTCAATACCGCGGGTGACGATGCTCGGGAAGGCCTGACGGCCATCATTTCAGTCAAGGTGCCTGACCCGAAATTCTCCTCGCAGACGAAGGAAAAACTGGTCTCTTCCGAGGTGAAGACGGCGGTGGAGCAGGAGATGGGGCGGCTGTTTGCCGAGTACCTCATTGAAAAGCCCAACGAGGCGAAAGCCATCGTCAATAAGATGCTGGATGCGGCGCGTGCCCGAGAAGCAGCGCGCAAGGCGCGTGACATGACGCGCCGCAAGGGCGCCCTGGACATTGCCGGCTTGCCCGGCAAGTTGGCCGACTGCCAGGAGAAGGATCCGAGCCTGTCTGAGCTGTTCCTGGTCGAGGGTGATTCGGCGGGTGGCAGTGCCAAGCAGGGGCGTGCACGCCGCACCCAGGCGATCCTTCCCTTGAAGGGAAAGATCCTCAACGTCGAGAAGGCGCGCTTCGACAAGATGCTCTCCTCCGCGGAAGTCGGCACCTTGATCACGGCGCTGGGTTGCGGCATCGGCCGGGAAGAATTCAACCCCGACAAGCTGCGCTACCACTCCATCATCATCATGACCGATGCCGATGTCGACGGGTCGCATATCCGTACCTTGCTGTTGACCTTCTTCTTCCGGCAGATGGGGCAGTTAATCGAGCGGGGCCATGTCTTCATAGCCCAGCCACCCCTGTACAAGATCAAGCGGGGCAAGCAGGAGACCTACCTAAAGGATGAGCAGGCACTGATCGATTACCTCACGACGACTGCCATGGATGGTGCTCGGCTCTACGTCAACCCCGACGCACCACCGGTGACGGGTAATCAGCTGGAATCACTGGTCAAGCAGTATCGGGATGTGATGAAACGGATTGACCGATTGTCTCGGGTCTATCCCAGCGTGGTCCTGCGCAAGGTGGTGCACGCTGCCACGCTGGAAGGAGAGGCGAGCCTCAAGGATCGTGTCACCATGCAGAACTGGATAGATTTTCTGCAGGCAGAGATGGATGCGTTGGTGGCCTATGAAGGCGGTCCTCGCTATACGTTCCGCCTCGAGGAGGACACCGAGCGTGAGCTGTATTTGCCGGCGGTGACGCTGACCGCGCACGGTGTCAGCACCGACTATGTCTGGGGTATCGATTTCTTCACCAGCGCCGACTATCGCGCCATGGCTGCCTTGGGCACCACGCTCGATGGCCTGCTCGAGGAGGGGGCCTATATCGCCCGGGGCGAGCGCAAGAAGTCCGTAGAGACCTTCTACCAGGCGCTGGACTGGCTGATGGCTGAAGCCCAGCGTGGCCTGGCCGTACAGCGCTACAAGGGGCTGGGCGAGATGAACCCGGATCAGCTCTGGGAAACCACCATGGACCCCGATACTCGCCGCCTGCTTCGCGTGACCATCGAGGATGCCGTCGCGGCCGACATGATGTTCAACACCCTCATGGGTGATGAAGTGGAACCGCGCCGCGCCTTCATCGAGCATAACGCCCTGGTTGCCAACCTCGACGTCTAGCCATGCTATGAGATGTTTCACGTGAAACATCATTCTCGGTGCTGAACTG
>SKVX01000568.1 GCA_007129225.1 Halomonas sp. | reverse complement strand
GCCTGCCAGGGTCGCACAATGCGTCCGGCGACCCGACTACGCTATGGTCGGGCTCGTCCGGAGCCCGAAGCCCTGGAAGCGCTGGGGCGCTGGCGTCGTGTCCATGCCCGCCTCGAGGCCATGGCCCAGGGCTGAACGAACACATTCCGTCCCGATTCCCCTATAGCGACATGAGCTCCCAATGCCCAAACTCGATCCCGATTTCCACCAGTCCTTGGCGACCATGCGCGATGTCATGGACAGCGCCGACTGCCTGATCACGCAAGCGGAAGTCGAAGTCGCTCTCGACCGCATGGCAGAGCAGATCACCGCAGACCTTGGCGACAAGCTGCCGGTCTTCTATTGCGTCATGAATGGCGGCCTGATCACCACCGGCCATCTGCTGACCCGTCTGGGTTTTCCGCTGGAAGTCGACTACTTGCATGCCACGCGCTATCGCGGCGGTATCCGCGGTGGCGACCTGTTCTGGCGTGTCTCGCCGGAAGTGCCCATGGCCGACCGTCATGTCGTGATCGTCGATGACATCCTCGACGAAGGCACCACGCTTGCCGCCATCCTCGACTACTGCCACAAGGCCGGCGCCAAAAGCATCTCCACGGCCGTCCTGGTGGACAAGCGCCATGATCGCAAGGCCGTACCCGACCTGCGCGCCGACTACTGCAGCCTGGAAGTCGTCGACCGCTACGTTTTCGGTTTCGGCATGGACTACAAGGGCTACTGGCGCAACGCCCCCGGCATCTTTGCACCGAAGGGGTTGTAGGGAAGAGGGCTGTAGGAGCGCTCGGTTCGGCGCTCCGACTTTGCGTCGCGACTGGCGCCGCCAGGCGCCTTGGCAGTGGCCATCATGGCAGGAAAAAACAGCTGTAGGAGCGCTGGTCCCCATCGCGACTGGCGCCGTCAGGCGCCCGGCGGAGGCTGCGGCGTTGGCAGTACCCCGACCATCGGCAACACCGCCGGGAGTCCTTCGGCCTCCAGTCGCGATCTAAAGATGCTCCAACAGTGAGGTGGTTGCCTACCTTGTTGGAGCGCTCGGTTCGGCGCTCCGACTGCGCGTCGCGACTGGCGCCTTGGCAGTGGCCATCGTGGCAGGAAAAAACAGCTGTAGGAGCGCTGGTCCCCAACGCGACTGGCGCCGTCAGGCGCCCGGCGGAGGCTACGGCGTTGGCAGTAACCGCGACCATCGGCAACACCGCCGGGAGTCCTTCGGCCTCCAGTCGTGAGCTGAAGCTTCCTCCTACAGCCCAGTTTCAGGCAATCAAGCCAATCCCAGCTCGTGGGTGGCCTCCTCGCGCATCTTGAACTTCTGGATCTTGCCGGTGACGGTCATCGGGAACTCATCGACGAACTTCACGTAGCGCGGCACCTTGTAGTGAGCGATCTTGCCCTTGCAGAATTCCTTCAGCTCGTCGCCGGTCAGCTGCTGGCCTTCGCTCAACTTGACCCAGGCCATGACCTCCTCGCCATATTTCTCGTCGGGCACGCCGATGACTTGTACATCGGAGATGGCCGGGTGGGTGTAGAGGAAGTCCTCGATCTCGCGAGGATAGATATTCTCCCCGCCGCGAATGATCATGTCCTTGATGCGACCGACGATGGCCACATAGCCCTCTTCATCCATGGTCGCCAGGTCGCCGGTGTGCATCCAGCCCGCATTATCGATGGACTTGTCGGTGGCTTCCTCGTTCTCCCAATAGCCCAGCATCACGCTGTATCCGCGGGTGCAGAGCTCCCCGGTCTCGCCGCGAGGGACCACCGCGCCGGTCTCGGGGCTGACCAGCTTGACCTCCAGGTGGGGATGGATCGTGCCGACCGTGGTCACGCGCTTATCCAGCGGTGCATCTGTCTGGGTCTGGAAGCTGACGGGGCTGGTCTCGGTCATGCCGTAGCAGATGGTGACGTCTTCCATGTTCATCTTGTCGATGACCTGGCGCATCACCTCGATGGGGCAGATGGAGCCGGCCATGATGCCTGTGCGCAGCGTCGAGAGGTCGTACTGGGCGAAGTTGGGGTGCTCCAGTTCGGCGATGAACATGGTGGGCACGCCATAGAGCGCCGTGGCCTTCTCATCGGAGACGGCTTTCAGCGTTGCCTCCGGCTCGAAGCCGTCGCCCGGATAGATCATGGTGGCGCCATGGGTGACACAGCCCAGGTTGCCCATCACCATGCCGAAGCAGTGGTAGAGCGGTACCGGGATCACCAGGCGATCCTTCTCGGTAAAGCCCATGGTGCGGGCCACGAAGAAGCCGTTGTTGAGAATGTTGTGATGCGACAGGGTGGCTCCCTTGGGAGCCCCGGTGGTGCCGGAGGTGTACTGGATATTGATCGGATCGTCGAACTGCAGGGTGCTCTGGATCTCTGCCAGATGATCGGCGGAGACTTCGTCGGCATATGCCAGCATCCCCTGCCAACTGAACATGCCGGTCAGCGTGCGGTCCGCATCGAGGCAGACGACCCGCTTGAGCTCGGGCAGTTTGGCGGAAGAGAAGGTGGATGGGGCGCCGTCGCGCAGCTCCGGGGCCAGTTCGGCCAGCGTGGCGACATAGTCCGATGACTTGAATTTCCCCTGTAGAATCAGCGTCGAGGTGCCCGATTGCTTGAGGGCATACTCCAATTCGTGGGTACGGTAGCTGGGGTTGATGTTGACCAGTACCGCGCCGATCTTGGCGGTGGCAAACTGGGTGATGGTCCACTCGGCGCAGTTGGGCGACCAGATGCCCACACGGTCACCCTTGTTGACCCCAAGGGCCAGCAGGGCGCGGGCCGCCTCATCCACCGCGTGCTGCAGCTCCGTCCAGGTATAGCGCAGGCCCTGATGCAGGCTTAGCAGGGCGTCGCCATCGGGGTAGCGTGCCACCGTCTCGTCGAAACAGTCGCCGATGGTCTGACCCTTGAGGGGGGTATCGCTGATACCGCTGACGTAGCTGTTCTGGACGCGATTCTGTGAGTGTTGGCGTTTCATGGTGTTACCCGTCTTGTTGTTGCAAGATAAATTGGAAAACTGGCACACGAGCTGGATTCAGGATGGCGATGTCTGGCGGCTCGGCAACAGGAGAGGCCGGCAGTCAAGAATCACTGCTGATCCAGGCGCTTGAGGACGTCGCGGGCCCGCATCTCCACGTCATCGAGCTCTCGCTGCATCAGCCTTATGTCCTCGAGCTGTCGTTCCATGTTGGTGCGCTTGTCGGCCAGTATTTCCAGAAGTCGCTTGAGCTGGCGTGCGTTTCCATCTGGCATGGCGTCATACATCTCGATGACTTCACGTATCTCGGCCAGGGAGAACCCGAGCCGCTTACCCCGCAAGGTCAGCTTGAGTCGTACCCGATCCTTTTCATGATAGATGCGAGTCTGCCCACGGCGCTCAGGTGCCAGCAGGCCTTCCTGCTCGTAGAACCGGATGGTGCGCGGCGTCACCTCGAACATCCGGGCCAGTTCCCCGATGGAGTAGGTGCGGCGCTGCTGCGGCAGACTGCCATTGATTGCAGTGGTGGCTTCCGGTTCGGCTGTGCTCATTGCTACCTTTCCTGTGTCTTGGTGGGCCGTTTGGGAGCCGTCTGACTAGACGGCCGGTCAAATCCGACAGGCTCCTGGCGGTTTCCCTCCACTTGATCTGCAACACTAGACGACGTTGACGTTAACGTAAAGTGCTTGTAGACCAAGGGATGTATGCGATAAAACCTAGCAAGTGCTAGGTTGGTTGCCATCAGGCTTCGCGAATGGGGCTCTTTCACTCCCATGGCGATCCGGCGACCCATCAGATACCACTACCTGGATCGAACATCTCGGTCGTACCATTCAGCCGATACATGAGGACACCTCGATGGATTTCTCCCTGACCGATGACCAGAAGGCGCTCGTTCAGGCGGCCGCCGACTTCAGCAGGGCCGAACTGGCCGACCACGCCGCCGAATGGGACGCAACCTCGCACTTCCCGGTCGAGGTCATTCGCCGCGCCGGTGAGGCGGGGTTCCTAGGCATCTACATCCCTGAAGATCGCGGGGGACTGGGCCTTTCTCGCCTGGATGCTTCGCTGATTTTCGAACAGCTTTCCCAGGGCTGCATTTCTACCACCGCCTATCTTACCATCCACAACATGGTTGCCTGGATGGTTGCCAGCTGGGGCAGCGAAGCACTGCGTGAAAGCTGGGTGGAACGGCTGGTCAGCGGTGAGTGCCTGGGCTGCTACTGTCTCACCGAACCGGGGTCAGGCTCGGACGCAGCCAGCCTGCGCACGAAAGCCGTACGGGATGGCGACGAGTATGTCATCAGCGGCTCCAAGATGTTCATTTCGGGAGCCGGTGCCAACGACGTGCTCATTGTCATGGCGCGTACCGGCGGGCCTGACAGCGGAGCAAGTGGGGTGTCCGCGATCCTGGTGCCGGCTGATGCGGCGGGCATCGAATACGGCAAGAACGAAGAGAAGATGGGCTGGAAGAGTCAGCCGACACGTCTGGTCAGCTTCGATGGGGTCCGTGTGCCGGTCGGCAACCGCCTGGGTGACGAGGGCGAAGGTTTCAAACTGGCCATGAAAGGGCTTGACGGCGGAAGGCTCAATATTGCCAGCTGTTCGCTGGGTGCGGCCCAGCATGCGCTGACCCTGGCACGGGACTATATGGCCGATCGCAAGCAGTTCGGTCGTGAGCTGTCCAACTTCCAGGCGCTGCAGTTCAAGCTCGCCGACATGGCTACCGAGCTGATGGCGGCGAGGCTGATGGTGCGTCAGGCGGCATGGCGGCTCGACAACAGCGACCCGGACGCGACGGCTCATTGCGCCATGGCCAAGCGATTCGCCACCGACATGGGTTTCAATGTCTGCAACGATGCGCTCCAGCTCCACGGCGGTTACGGTTATCTCAGGGAGTTCCCGCTGGAGCGCATGGTACGTGACACCCGGGTGCACCAGATTCTCGAGGGCACCAACGAGATCATGCGGGTCATCGTGGCTCGTCGGCTGCTCGCGGACGGCGTGATCGAGGCGCTGCAGTAAGACTACGGATAACAATCAGGAGAATAGTGGCATGACGGAACTTGCGGTCATCTTCGACGAGCGCCCGACAAGGGACGGTGGGCGGATCGGCGTGGCCACCCTCAATGCGCCGAAATCGCTCAATGCCCTGACGCTGACCATGGCACAACAGCTCATGGCCAAGCTCGACGCCTGGGCGGTGGATCGCAGCATCGTGGCGGTCTGGCTCGAAGGCGCCGGGGAGAAGGCCTTCTGTGCCGGCGGCGATGTGGTGGCCCTGTATCGCTCCATGACCGAGGAGGGCGAGAACCGTGGGTCAGGTCGCGATAGTGTCTTTTCCGAGACCTACTTCACCACGGAATATCGCCTCGATTACCGGATTCACACCTATCCCAAACCGATCCTGCTCTGGGGTGACGGCATCATCATGGGCGGCGGCCTGGGCCTGACGGCCGGGGCTTCGCACCGGATCGTGACCGAAACCACACGCATCGCCATGCCGGAAATCACCATCGGTCTCTATCCGGATATCGGCGCCAGCTGGTTCCTCAACCGCATGCCACCCGGTATTGGCGCCTATCTCGGCATCACCGGCGCCCAGTTGAATGCCCGGGATGCGCTGGATCTGGGCATGGCGGATCACTTCGTCCCCCGCGAAAGACGGGAAGCCCTCCTCGAGGCCCTGGGGGAAGGGGATTTCGGTGCACGTACGCCGCGGGACCTGCGAGCCGGCGTGCAAGCGGCGGTCGATGCCATGGAGGAGCGCGCCCCGGCACCTCAGGCGCAGGTATGGCCGCATCTCGACCATATCCAGAAGCTGGTAGGGCAGGTCGATGCGCCTACCGCCGTCAAGCAGATCCTACGCGATACCCGTGACGATGCCTGGCTAGCCGCCAACCGTAAACGCCTCGAGGCCGGCAGCCCGTTGAGTGCACACCTGGTCTGGCTGATGCTGGATCGTCATCGGCTTACCAGCCTGGCTGACGCCTTCCGCGATGAGCTGAACTTGTCGGTACAGTGCTGCAGGCAGGGGGACATCGCCGAGGGCGTGCGCGCGTTGCTGATCGACAAGGACAAGAACCCCAAGTGGCGGCATCCCGACGTCGACAGTGTGCCACAGGCCGATCTAGATGCCCTGATGATGCCGCTGTGGAACAGCGAATCGCACCCGCTGCGTGACCTCGGCACCGGCGAACGCGTAAATTGAATGCTGGGTCTACCGGCTGTAACCAACAATCAATAACGACTCTCAGGAGCGACTTGCATGAAAATCGCCTTTATCGGACTGGGTAACATGGGTGCGCCGATGGCCGCCAACCTGGTCAAGGCCGGCCACGAGGTCAGCGTCTTCGACCTGGTGGATGCAGCCATGAAGAGCCTGGAAAAAGCCGGTGCCCACGCCTGTGCCAGTGCACAGAGCGCTGCCAGCGGTGCCGATGTCATCATCTCGATGCTGCCCGCCGGTCAGCATGTAAGGCGGCTTTATCTTGGCCGAGAGACTTCGCCGGGCCTGTTCGATGCCTTGGAAGGCAAGCCGCTGATCATCGACGCCTCGACCATTTCGCCGGAGGATGCTCGCTTCGTCGGTGCCGCCGCTGCCGAACGTGGGCTGACCTATCTCGATGCACCCGTCTCGGGCGGCGTGGGCGGAGCCCAGGCCGGCACCCTGACCTTCATCGTCGGGGGCACCGCAGATGGGTTCGAGCAGGCAAGGCCGGTGCTGGAAGGCATGGGCAAGAACATCTTTCACGCCGGCGAAGTCGGCTCGGGCCAGGTAGCTAAGATCTGCAACAACATGCTGCTGGGGATACTGATGAGCGGCACCGCCGAGGCCTTGGCGCTGGGCGTGAAGAACGGCCTCGACCCAGCCGTGCTCTCGGAGATCATGAAGCAGAGCAGCGGCGGCAACTGGGCGCTCAACGTCTACAACCCCTGGCCTGGCGTGATGCAGGGCTCGGCGGCGTCTCGCGACTACCAGGGCGGCTTCCTGACCGACCTCATGGCCAAGGACCTTGGCCTTGCCTGGGAGCTCGCCCTGGAAAGCAAGGCCACGGTGCCGATGGGCTCCCAGGCGCGTAATCTCTTCGCCCTCCATGCGTCCCAGGGTAACGGCGGCAAGGATTTCTCCAGCATCCAGAAACTGTTCCGCGCCGGCGAGGAGGAGTGACGCGGGATGGCACCATAGGTGGAGAGGGGCGCTGTAGGAGCGCTCGGTTCGGCGTTCCGACTCCGCATCGCGACTGGCGCCGTTAGGCGCCCGGCGGTCCTCAACGAGGCAGGAAAAAACAGCTGTTGGAGCGCCGCTTTGCGTCGCGACTGGCGCCGTCAGGCGCCTCGGCGGAGGCTGCCGAGGCTGGCAGTGGTCGCCAGCATCGGCAAAACCGCCGGGAGGCCTTCGGCCTCCAGTCGCGATCTGAAGATGCTCCGACAGGGTGGTAGTAGCCGACCTTGTTGGAGCGCCCGGTTCGGCGCTCCGACTCCGCGTCGCGACTGGCGCCGTCAGGCGCCTCGGCAAGGCTTCCTTTGGCACTTCTCCAGGAAACGGGCACAATCGTCTGCCCGTTTTCCTGTGTTCGAGGCTTCATGACGCTTTCATCGCCATCCGTTGATCGGCCATCCCCTCGCCCCGTTCGACGCGAGCTCCTCGAAGGCCCGATCGCTGCGACACTGTTGCGCAAGAGCCTGCCGGTGGTGGGGGGCATGATCGCCATGCTCAGTTTCAACCTGGTGGACTCCTGGTTCATCGCCCGGTTGGGCACCGAGCCGTTGGCCGCGGTCTCCTTCACCTTCCCGGTGGTCTTCGCGGTGATCAGCCTGGCCATCGGGCTGGGCATAGGCACCTCGGCGGTCGTCGCCAGAAGACTGGGGCAGGGGGATCTCGAGACGGTGCGCAGGCGTGCCACCGATGCGGCGCTGCTCGCGCTGATGGTCGGTCTCATCCTTACCGTGCTGGGCTTGGCGACACTCGATCCGCTGTTCCGACTATTGGGCGCCGACGATGCGCTGATGCCCCATGTGCGCGACTACATGGGTATCTGGTACCTGGGTGCAGCGGCAGTCATTGTACCCCGGGTCCTCAACAGCGTACTCAGAGCCCAGGGCAATACCCTGATACCCGGCTTGATGATGGCGCTGGCGGCCCTGCTCAACGGGCTGCTCGACTGGCTGCTGATATTCGGGGTGGGCCCTTTTCCCGAGCTTGGCGTCCAGGGGGCCGCCCTCGCCACCGTGATCAGTTGGGGCGCGATGACCGCGGCGCTCTTCCTGCAGCGTGAACTACGGGACTGCCTCGACTTCCGGCGCTTGCCCCTGGCGGAGATGCTCGATTCCTGGCGCGAGCTCTCTCGTATTGCCTTACCCGCTGCCATCACCAGCGTTTTCACGCCAATGGCGCTCGCCCTGGTGACGCGTATTGTCGCCGACCATGGCCACCACGCCGTGGCCGGCTTCGGAGTCGGCACTCGAATCGATGCCTTCGTCCAGATCGCCGTACTGGCGCTCTCCATGACCTTGCCGCCCCTGGTCAGCCAGAATATCGGCGCCGGGCAGCACGACCGGGTCCGGCGCGCCATCTTCGGCTGCTTCGGCTTCGTGCTCGCCTGGCAGTTTGCGCTCTGGCTGCTGCTGCAAATGCTCGCCCCCTGGCTGGTAGGCAGCTATGCCGACGGTGAAGCCATGGCCGAGGTGCTTCGCTCCTTCCTGTGGTGGGTGCCGTTGGGACTGGGAGCGCAGGGGGTCGTCATCCTTGCCGTCTCCTCACTGAACGCCCTGCATGAGCCGGGGCGTGCCATGCGTCTGTCGATCATACGGCTCTTTGTCCTGACCGTGCCGCTCGCCTGGCTGGGCGGTGTCCTGGCAGGTCCCACCGGCATTTTCATCGGCATGTTCATCGCCAACGCACTGGTTGGCCTGGTGGCCTGGCGCCTCATCCACCGCCGGCTTCAAGAGCGGGCGCCGCCGGTATCGCAATCAAGCTAGGCGTAACCGCTGAGACATGCGGTGATAGAGAAAAAACCTGGTCCAGGGGTTGGCAGCGTGACGCTCATGGTCTACATTCTATCAAAATGTAGATATTCGCCATGGAGAGTCCACGATGAGCCAGATCACCCCCGTCACCTGGGAAGACCCGTTCCGCCTGATCGATCAGCTGGACGAAGACGAGCGCATGGTGCTGCAAACCGCCCATGACTACTGTCAGGACAAACTGATGCCGCGGGTGCTGGAGGCCAATCGCCACGAGCACTTCCACCGCGAGATCATGAACGAGATGGGGGAGCTGGGTCTGCTCGGTGCCACCATCGACGGCTATGGCTGCGCCGGCATGAACTACGTCAGCTACGGCCTGATCGCTCGGGAGGTGGAGCGCGTCGACTCCGGCTATCGCAGTGCCATGAGCGTTCAGTCCAGCCTGGTGATGTATCCGATCCACGCTTTCGGCACCGATGCCCAGCGTGACAAGTACCTGCCCAAGCTGGCTACCGGCGAGTGGGTGGGCTGCTTCGGCCTCACCGAGCCGGACCACGGCTCCGATCCGGGCAGCATGTCCACCCGGGCCGTTCGCACCGACAGCGGCTGGCGCCTCAACGGCACCAAGACCTGGATCACCAACTCACCCATCGCCGATGTCTTCGTGGTCTGGGCCAGGGACGAAGAGGGCGTGGTTCGCGGCTTCATCCTCGAGAAGGACATGCCCGGGCTCTCCGCACCCAAGATCGACGGCAAGTTCAGCCTGCGTGCCTCCATCACCGGACAGATCGCCATCCAGGACGTGGAAGTCTCCGATGACCAGCGCCTGCCCGGCGTGACCGGCCTCAAGGGTCCGTTCTCCTGCCTCAATCGTGCCCGCTTCGGCATCGCCT
>SKVX01000465.1 GCA_007129225.1 Halomonas sp. | reverse complement strand
CTTGACCAACGCAGCGTGAAGGGGGCGGCCCTGGCCGCCCCCGCTTGGTATGCTAATGGATTAGCGATCGAGCCAGGCGTCCTTGAAGCCGTCGTTGACCCCGACGCCTGAAGTGACCAGATTCTTCACGTCACAGCGGTAGATGGTCGGGAAGCCGAGTTCCATCAGCCAGCCCACCGGAACGTCCTCGTGGAGAATTTCCTGGGCTTCACGGTAGAGCACTTCACGCTCTTCATCAGGGAAGGCGGTGGCGGCCGCGTTGAAGAGCTCGTCGACCCGCTCGTTCTCGTAGCCCCCGACGTTGTTCCAGGGTGAGCCTTTCTCGATGTTGTCCGAGAGGTAGGAGCGCGTGATGCCCAGTGCCGGATCGCCGTACTGGTAGAGGAAGGTGAAGGCCATGTCGTAGTCCCACTCCGAGAGGCGCTGGTTCCAGCCGCCCACATCGGTGGACTGGGTCCGCACATTGACGCCCACTTCGCGCAGGTTCTGCTGCACGGCCTCGGCCCAGCGGGTCCAGGTTTCGCCGTAGGGCAGCGGCAGCAGGCGCACCTCCTCGCCGTCATAGCCCATCTCGTCGAGCAGTTCCCGCGCCCGCTCCGGATTGTGGTCGTAGGGATCGAGACCGTCGTGCTGGAATCGCGCATTGGAGCCGAAGGCGGAAAGCGGGACGTTGCCGAGTTCGTTCCACAGCACTTCATGGGCGAACTCGCGATCCATGGCATACATCACCGCCTGGCGGAAGCGCTTGTCGGCGGTGGGGCCTTCGCGGTTGTTCATCCACAGCATGGCGAAGGGGCTGAAGTACTCGTGGCCTTCGTCGGTGATGCAGGTGTTGTCCAGGGCGGCCAGGCGCGGGATGTCGAAGTTTTCCACCGTGCCGTTGGGCAATACGTCGACGGTGCCGTTTTCATAGGCCACGGCACGGGAGGCACCATCGGGGATGATGTGCCAGTTGATGCCGTCCAGGTAGGGTAGGTCGTCTTCGTAGTAGTCGTCATTGCGGACCAGCTGGATGACGGTGCCGCGGTCCCAGTTCTCGAACTTGAAGGCTCCGGTGCCGATGGGGTGGTTGTTGTGTTCGTTGTCGCGGAAGTCGGTGCCTTCATAGAGATGCTTGGGGATCATCGTGAAAGTGCCGGCTTCGAAGGAGAGCAGGAAGGGACCGAAGGGATCGGAGAGGGTGAAAACCACCGTATGATCGTCTGTCGCCTCGATGCTCTCGACGTGCTGGAGGACGGCGCGGGCACTGGGGTTCAACTCGCGGTGGAAGACGTCAGCGGAGAAGACCACGTCGGCGGCGGTGAACGGCTCGCCGTCGTGCCAGAGTACGCCTTCGCGCAGATGGAACGTCCAGGTCAGGCCGTCATCGCTGACGTCCCAGGATTCGGCCAGCTGTGGTTGAGGCTCGAGGTCGGTGCTGTAGCGCAGCAGACCCTCGTAGATATTGCCGGCCACGACTCGGGTCGGCGCGTTCTGGACCATGCCCAGCACCAGGCCCGGTGGTTCGGGTTGGATGATGGTGTTGATGGTGCCGCCGGACCGGGGCTCCTCGGCGAGGGCGAACGTGGAAGTAAAGGCCAAGGCGGCGATGGCGGTGGCCAACGGTGTCTTCATCATCATTATCGCGTTCCTTCTTGTTTTGTCATTGCTGTCTTGTTCTATCGATGCCGAGAGGTTGATGACATTCTTGAGCATTCCTATTGACCATAGCAGCGGTAATCGAAGCTGTCGACAGTCGGCAATCGACGGTCGACAGGTAGTCTGCTTGGGTCATACTCTAGGCTCAACATCTCTTCCAAGAGCCTAGTCAGCATGTCTTCAAGCAACGCTATAGGTGATTCCACGTTCATTCAGCAGCGCAACCTGGTGGAGCAAGTCGCCGATTACCTGACCCAGGCGATCATTGGCCAGAAGTTTGCCCCGGGCGAACGCTTGTCCGAGGTACAGCTGGCTCGCGACCTGGGCGTCAGTCGCGCCCCGGTACGCGAGGCGGCGCGCCTGCTGGAAAGCCGTGGCCTGCTCGTATCCCAGCCCCGGCGAGGCTTCTTCGTCCGCGCCCTGGATGCCGCCGAACTCAACGACATCTTCGATCTCCGCCTGTGCCTGGAGCGGCACGCCATGGCGCGCCTGGTGGAGAATTTCGATGCCGACAAGGAGGAGAGGCTACGCAACCAGGTGGAGGTCATGTGCGAGGTCGCCAGTGGTGACAGCGAGAGCCGCAAGATCGAGGAGGACTTGGTCTTCCACCGCATGGTGATCTCGTTTTCCGGTAATCGACGACTGCTCAAGGCGTTCGATGACATCACCCACGAGCTGCGTCTCTGCATCGCCCTGATCGGCAAGACCCATGCCGACCCCGACAGTATCTCGACGTCCCATTGGTTGCTGCTCGACGCCCTGGCCAGCGGGGATCCCGAACGCTGTCGCGAGGCCGTCGACTACCATATCGGCGTGGCCCGGGACTATGTCGTCCAGGGCATCGGTGAGACAGCCCCCTAGGCTCTGTACGAAACG
>SKVX01000570.1 GCA_007129225.1 Halomonas sp. | reverse complement strand
GTTCAGCATTTATTCGCCGTGCGGAGCATGGCGAATAAATGCCTGTTGGACTAAGCCGCCCGTCAGGCTGCTGCGCCGCTTCTATAGGGTTTTGTATTGGCCGGGGTGCGGCCTGAGGTAATGGATCGCGCGGAAGCGGATCGCTGGTGACGCGTTCGGGCAGTGATATGGGGCATGATCCCGTCCCCTACTGGCTCAATTTATCCCAACGTAACCCGACTGCTGGCCAAAATCCATCGTCAGGACAAGCGCCGCCACGACCCCCAATCGGGCCGGATTGCCGAGTCCGTTGTCTGGCCGACTCCGTGGCGTGTCTGGCGTTACCTCATGCTCGATAGCGTTGTCCCCTGTGGTTGGGTGGTCGGCCGAGAGCGGGTCGCTGAGCTGCGAGGCTCCCGATCACTCGCAGCGTCGGTCGCCGGCAGTGCGGGCAGGTGTAGGTCGGATCCTTGTCGCTGCCGGCCATGTCGGTATCCGGTGCCGTCTCGACGACCGCCAGCGCTTGACGGATCTGCGCCAGGCGTCGTCGCCGGCAGCGATTGGCCAGAAAGCCGTAGTGACGGACCCGCATCAATCCCTTGGGCAGGACGTGCAGCAGGAAGCGGCGCACGAACTCCTCGCCATCGAGCACGAGCCGTTTGGGTCGGTCACGGTCGCGGTAGTCCTTGTAGCGTAGGGTGACCTGGTGGTCGTCCACGGCAAGGATGCGGGCGTTGCTGATGGCGATCTGGCGCGTGTAGCGTGCCAGGTAACGGACCACGGCCTGAGTGTGCTCGAGGCAGTCCTTGCTGTAGACCACCCACTCGGTGGCCATCAGGATGTTGAGTTGATGATCCACGTCACCGGGCCGGGTGACCCGGTGGAGCTCGCCGGCATTAGCCGCCCGGCGCAGAGCACTCACCAGATTGCCACGAAAGTGGCGCGACAGGGCCCGCACCGGGAACAGGTAATGGCTACGTGCCCCATGCCAGCAGCCATCGTCGCCCAAGGCGCCGCCGGGGACCAGGCAGTGCAGGTGCACATGCTGGCTCAGGTTCTGGCCCCAGGTGTGTAGCACGGCACTCATGCCCATGTCGCCGCCGAGGCGCTTGGGATCGCGACCGAAGGTGCGCAGCGTCTGCCAGGCACTCTGGAACAGCAGCCGGTGGATCACCTCGGGATGCAGCTGAACCCAGCCGTTGAGGCTGTGGGGCAGCGTGAACACGACATGGTAGTAGCGCACCGGCAGGATATCCGCTTGCTGACGCTCGGCCCACTGGTGCATGGCGCGGCCCTGGCACTGCGGGCAGTGGCGATCGCGACAGCCGAAGTAGTGCGGCTGGGTGTGGTCGCAGTCCGTACACTGCAGGATCATCCCGCCCATCGCTTCGGTACGGCAAGCGAGCAGGTGGTGGCATACCCGTTGGCGCTGGCGATCGAGGCCGGCCGGGTTGAGACAGCGCACCAGGGCCTGTTGGAGGGTGGCTGTCTTAGCCATGCCCCACCTCCAGGGTCGCGACCAGGTCGATAGGCGCCTGACCGGTCCCCTGCTGCCCCGGCAGCCAGTGCATGTAGCGCATCGTCGACTGGATGCTGCGGTGGCCCAGCAGCCGCTGGAGCTGATGGACGGGCAGACCCTGTTCCAGGGCATGCGTGGCATAGGCATGGCGCAGGCTGTGGATGCCACCAATGCGCTCGACACCGGCCAGGCGCTTGGCCTTAGTGAAGGCCTTCTGTGGCGCACTCGGGTGCAGCGCACGATCCGGGAACAAGGCGCTCGGGAACAACTAGGTTGGCGGCCGATAGGCTCGCCAGTAGTCGCGCAAGCGATCGATCAGGGTCGCCGTTAGCAGCACCATGCGGTCCTTCGCGCCCTTGCCCTGCGCGACACGCAGCTGGCCGCGCTGGCTGTCGATGTCCCTGACCTGCAAATGGCAGACCTCGCTCACGCGCAGTCCGCAGCCGTAGCACAGTTCGAGCATCATGCGATGCTTGGGGTTGTGGCAGGCGGCCAGGATCCGTCTCACCTCGTCACGCGTCAGCAGTTCTGGAATGCGCTGCGGTGTCTTCGGCACCACCAGCGATACCTCCACCGACGGCCAGTGCAACACGTGCAGGTACAGGAAGCGCACGCCGTATAGGTAGACGCGGCAGCTGGCGGCGGACAAACCGCGCTCCTGGACCAGATAATGGAAGAAGTGCTGCAAGTCGTCGGTGCTCAAGGTATCAGGCGAGCGGTGGAAGTAGCACGCCAGGTCCGTGATCACCATCAGGTAGGTGGTGTGGGTACGTTGCGCGAAGCCACGCTGACGCATGGCCTCGATCATCTTCTGTCGTAAGGCAGTCATCGTCATCACTCCTGTTCTCTGACCCACGTGGGTCAATGAACAGTGTGGTGCGATGGGGCAAAAGACAGGATGCGACGACAGCTACCGCGAAGCGGTTTAGTTCAACCTAGATTATGTTGCATTTGGGTGTGAATTCGGAAGTTTCACTCTTGGACTGCCGTTTCAAATATAATATGCGTATGTCTTGGAGACAGGGG
>SKVX01000385.1 GCA_007129225.1 Halomonas sp. | reverse complement strand
TCCATCAGGTTACCGGCTGGGGGCGACCCACCCTTTCATCAAGACCGGGGACTCCCGACCGTGCCTGGTTCGGCAGTGTGCCCAGCGTGCATGCCACGCTCTGCGGTCCCGCTGCCGAACGTGCCATCGAGCAGATCGAGGCGGCCCTGCCGGCATACCCCTATATGGATCGCTATCGCGCCTGGCCAGGCCCCAACAGCAATACGTTCGTGGCCTGGCTGATTCGCGAAGTGCCCGCGCTCGACGCCGCCCTGCCCTCCACCGCCGTGGGCAAGGACTACCTGGGCCGCCAGATCCTGGCGCGCAGCCCGAGCGGCACAGGGGTGCAGGTTTCGCTGGGCGGGTACCTCGGCGGAGCCATTGGCATCGAGGAAGGGTTGGAGGCACATCTGGGAGGGCTGGTGGTCGGTATCGACCCCCGTGCCCTGGGCGTCAAGCTGCCCGGCGTCGGCACGCTGGGGTTGCGGGGCGAGCAGGAAACCACAGGCCCGGCCGAATGCCCGCGGGAAGCGGGATAGTCCGGCGGCCTCCGCCGAGGCGCCTGCCGGCGCCAGTCGCGATGCGGAGTCGGAGCGCCGAATCGAGCGCTCCAACAGCGATTCTCTTCACCAAAGGGGCGATAAGAATTTGTAGGAGGAAGCTTTAGCTCACGACTGGAGGCCGAATGACTCCCGGCGGTGTTGCCAACCCCTCAGCGCACCACGCCTTCCCGCTTCAGCCTCGCGATATCCTCTACCGACAACCCCATCTCGGCGAGTATCGCGTCGCTGTCCTGGCCGAGCCGGGGTGGCGCCACGTGGCTGGTAGAATGCTCCCCGTCGAAGCGTAGTGGGTTGCTCACCTGGGGCACGTCGAGATCCCCACGCTTCAAGGTGTGCTGCATTCCCCGATGACGGACCTGAGGATCGTCGAAGACTTCGCTGATGGTGTTGATGGGCCCGGCGGGAATGCCGCGGGCTTCCAGCTCGGCCAACCAGTCGTCACGGGTCCGGGTGCGGAAGATCGCCTGGATCAATGGAACCAGCTGGTCGCGGTTCCCCACCCGGGCCTCGTTGGTGGCATAGGCGGAATCCTCCGCCCACTCCGGATGACCGAACAGTTCGGCGAGTCGAGCAAACTGACTGTCGTTGCCCACCGTGAGCACCAGGTAGCCGTCGGCGCAGGCGAAGGCCTGATAGGGCACGATGTTCGGATGGGCATTGCCATGCCGCTGGGGGGATTGGCCACTGACCAGCGCGTTGAGCGACTGGTTGGCTAGTGACGCCACCTGAACGTCGAGAAGGGCCACGTCCACATGGCGGCCCAGTCCGGTACGCTCGCGCTCATGGAGGGCAGCGAGTACCCCGATGGTGGCGTAGAGGCCGGTGGTGACGTCGGTGATCGCTACACCGGTCTTCATCGGCATGCCGTCGGGCTCGCCACCGATGCTCATCAGCCCGCCCATGGCCTGGATCATGAAGTCGTAGCCGGCGCGGTGGGCATAGGGACCATCCTGGCCGAAGCCGGTGATGGAACAACCAATGAGCCTGGGGTTCAGTTCATGCAGGCTGGCGTAGTCGAGGCCGTACTTGGCCAGGCCACCCACCTTGAAATTCTCCAGCACGATGTCGGCACCCGTCGCCAGCTGGCGAATCAGCGCCTGCCCTCGCTCAGTGGCGATATCCACTGCCAACGACTGCTTGCCACGGTTGGCACAGAGGAAATAGGCCGCCACACGTTCTGGATCGCCGCTTTCCGCCTCCAGGTCTTCGGCAAGCCAGGGCGGGCCCCATCCGCGGGTGTCGTCGCCGCGTTCGGGGTGCTCTATCTTGATCACCCGTGCCCCGAGGTCGGCAAGCAGCTGACCGGCCCAGGGACCGGCCAGCACTCGCGACATGTCGAGGACCGTTATGCCTTCCAGCGGTCGGCTCATGGAGTCTCCTCGCGCATCACCGCCTATCAATTGGCGAAAGCCTGAATACCCGTCTGAGCCCGGCCCAGGATCAGGGCATGGACGTCATGGGTGCCTTCGTAGGTGTTGACCGCTTCGAGGTTCATCATGTGGCGAATCACATGGTACTCGTCGGAGATGCCGTTGCCGCCGTGCATGTCGCGAGCAACCCGAGCGATATCCAGGGCCTTGCCGCAGTTGTTGCGCTTGATAAGCGAGATCGCCTCCGGCACCAGCTGGCCGTCGTCGATCATTCGGCCCACGCGCAGTGCGGCCTGCAGGCCCAGGGCGATCTCGGTCTGCATGTCGGCCAGCTTCTTCTGGATCAGCTGATTGGCGGCCAGCGGGCGACCGAATTGCTTGCGATCCAAGGTGTACTCGCGAGCGGCATGCCAGCATGCCTCGGCGGCTCCCATGCTGCCCCAGGCGATGCCGAAGCGGGCACGATTGAGGCAGGAGAACGGGCCCTTGAGGCCAGTCTCGCCGGGCAGGCGCTGGTCGTCGGAGACTTCCACGTCCTGGATGGCGATCTGTCCGGTGATGGAGGCACGCAGGCTGAACTTGCCGTCGATCTTGGGTGCGGAGAGCCCGGGCATG
>SKVX01000319.1 GCA_007129225.1 Halomonas sp. | reverse complement strand
GTGGCTGGGAAGGTAACGAGCTGGAGGTCAACAACGACATCCTGGTACTGGCCAACCCGGAAATTGCCAACCTGCCGGGCTGGGTCATCGGCCTGGTGGCGGCCGGCGGCATCGCGGCGGCACTCTCCACCGCGGCGGGTCTGCTGCTGGCGATCTCCTCGGCGATCAGTCACGACCTGATCAAGAAGACCATCAACCCCAACATCACCGAAAAGGGCGAGATGCTGGCGGCACGGATCTCCATGGCCGGTGCCATCCTGCTCGCCACTTATCTGGGGTTGAATCCGCCCGGATTCGCGGCCCAGACGGTGGCATTGGCCTTCGGTATTGCCGGCGCCTCGCTCTTCCCGG
The DNA here is from genome assembly GCA_007129225.1 of Halomonas sp. Classification (GTDB taxonomy): domain Bacteria; phylum Pseudomonadota; class Gammaproteobacteria; order Pseudomonadales; family Halomonadaceae; genus Halomonas. The sequence goes on along the minus strand of SKVX01000319.1, from coordinate 2,177 downwards.
CACTGATGATGGGGATCTTCTCCAAGCGGATTAACAGCAAGGGTGCCGTTGCCGGCATGCTGGCAGGACTCATCTCCACCCTGCTGTACATCTTCACTTACCTGGGTTGGCTCTTCATTCCCGGCACCAACATGCTGCCCAACACGCCGGACAACTGGATCATGGGCATCTCGCCGCTCTCCTTCGGCGCGGTCGGGGCGATATTCAACTTCGCCGTTGCCTTCGCCGTCTCTTCTGCCACCGAAGAGCCTCCGCAGGAGATCCAGGACCTGGTGGAAAGCGTTCGCTATCCTAAAGGTGCTGGCGGTGCGGTTGACCACTAAGCCATAATGGATTCCTGACACAGCAAAGCTGTTGTGGAATCAAAACCAAGTCGGGCTTCCACCAGGAAGCCCGACTGCTTTCGGAAGGTACACTATGATATGGCATCTGGTTGCAGCGATATTTGCCGGATTGGGAGCCGCAGGCATTGGCCTGTTGCTGCGCCTCATCAGTGGCAAGCGCCTGCCCCGCTGGATCGTTCCGGCCTTTGCCGGACTGGGCATGCTGGGTTACCAGATTCACTTCGAGTACTCCTGGCTCAGCCACAAGCAGAGCCAATTGCCGGCCACGGCCCAGGTGGTATCTACCGAGGAGGGTGAAGCCTTCTGGCGCCCCTGGACGTACTTCTTCCCCATGACCATCGCCCTCAACGTGGTGGATCGCAGCAGCATGGTGTCAAGGGAGGCCGACGACCAGCGGCTGGTTGAGTTCATCCTCTATCGCTTCGAGAAGGATTACGTGGACCGTTTGACCCATCAGGCCTTCCTGATGAACTGCACCACACAGGAAAAGCTGCCGCTCATCGGCGAAGAGCGCCAGCCCCGCTTCTCTGCCTTGCAGAGCGTCGACAATGATACGCCGCTGTATCAGGCGGTCTGTCGCGACACCTGAGCCCGACAGCACCTACCCATCGCCGGTTTGCCCTCCGCAAACCGGCCACCTCAATTCTGAAATCCGGCTTCCTGCCGCCCAGGTCATCGACCGACTGCCCTCACGGCCGCCATTGCCATAGAATGGTCCGCAGATCCGAGGGAGAGAGTGCATGTTCGCCGGTTGGCTACTGATTGCCGTTTCACTGCTCTATATCGCCGTGCTGTTCGCCATCGCCTGGCGTGGCGATCGCCACGCCCGCAAGCACGGTGCCAGCCGGCGCCGCCCCATCATCTATATCCTGGCGCTGGCCATCTACTGTACCTCCTGGAGCTTCTATGGAGCGGTTGGCCAGGCCGCCACAGCCGGCTGGTCCTTCGCCAGCATCTATATCGGGCCCATTCTGACGTTCCTTCTGTTCTGGCCGGTGCTGGCCAAGATGATCCGTGTCGCCAAGCGACAGAACATCACCTCCATCGCCGATTTCATCGCATCGCGCTATGGCAAGGCACAGTCGCTGGCCGCCTTCGCCAGTATGGTGGCCCTGATCGGCACGCTGCCCTATATCGCCCTGCAGCTGAAGGCGGTCGCCACCTCCTTTGCCGTCCTCACCGATGCCACGGACATCACCCACACCCCGCTCTTCGCCGATACGGCCTTCTTCGTCGCCATCGTCATGGCCGCCTTCGCCATCCTCTTCGGCACCCGGCATACCGACGCCACCGAGCACCACGAAGGCCTTATCCATGCCGTGGCCTTCGAGTCGCTGGTCAAGCTGCTGGCTTTCCTGGTCCTCGGTGCCTACGTGACCTGGGGGATGTTCGGCGGTCTCGGGGACCTGCTGGGCCGGGCCGACAGCCAACTCGAATTGCAGCGTCAGCTGGCCGACCAGGACTTCGGCCGCAGCTTCTGGGCCCAGACCCTACTGGCGATGCTGGCGATCTTCTGCCTGCCCCGACAGTTCCATGTCGCTGTCGTGGAGAACACCCACCCCGATGACGCCTCCAAGGCGCGCTGGCTGTTTCCGCTCTACCTGGTGGCTTTCGCCTTCTTCATCCTGCCGATCGCCGCCGCCGGCCTGGCCACCTTCCCCGATGGCTCGGTGGAGCCCGACACCTTCGTGCTGGCGCTGCCCATGGCCGCAGGGAACCAATGGCTGACCCTGCTGACGTATATTGGCGGCTTCTCGGCGGCCACCGGCATGGTGATCGTGGCCACGGTGGCGGTATCGATCATGATCTCCAACGAGATCGTGATTCCCCTGC
>SKVX01000451.1 GCA_007129225.1 Halomonas sp. | reverse complement strand
CCGAAGAATTCAGGGAACAGGTCCGGCAGTACCCGCCACAGTCGCACCGGCAGCCCGCTGACCTCGCTGCCGATGGAGCCATGTCGAAAGTGGGTCTCCGGGTCGGCGTAGTGACGCACCGACTCGCCGCTGTAGCGCCATGCAGTCGGCACGCCGATCGCCAGGGCCAGCAGGCCGGCCACCACCACGGCCAGGACGAGCAGAGTCAGCGGCAGGCGTCGCCAGCGCCGGCGGCGGGCCTCCTGTTGCACGGCGGTGACGGGCGGCTCCTGTCGTCTCATGGCAGCCTCACGGATTCTGCGCCGGCGGCACCGGGGGCAGGCGCAGCTCGGGGCGGGTGTCGTAGATGGCCATAAGGGCCGCGATCATGCGCTCGTGGTCGCCGTCGAAGCGGGAGAGCTCGTAGCAGCCCAGGGGATTCTTCGGCGCGTTGAGCAGGCACTTGTTGCAGAAGGTACAGGGGCGTTCCGGTGCGTCCTGTCCGGCCTGCCACTGCTTGGGCAGGTCGGGGTTGGCGATCAGCGCCCGGGCGCTGGAGACCGCATCGCAGGCTCCACTGCCGATGGCCTCGCGCACCAGCTCGGCGCGCTGATAGCCGCCGGTGCTGATCACCGGAATGCCCACCGCCTGACGGACGGCGCGCGCCTCGTCCAGGCTTACCCCCTCCACGGCGTGGCCGCGCTGGTGACGGGACCACAGCCAGCGAAAGATCCAGCGCAGCGACGCGTAGCGAAACAGCAGGTAATTGCGGAAGGTGTCGACCCCGGCAGAGAGCATGGCATCGTAGGTGCTGGCGATGGTATCGAAGTCGAAGTCCCCCGGCGGGTTCAGGGGGTGGGGGAAAAGGCTGCCCACCGATACGTGCAGGGCATCGGCGCCCGCCGTTTCGGCCCAGCGGCACACCTGCAGGCTCTCCGCCAGGGTATTGCCCTTGCCTTCCCAGGGCAGGATGTCGTTATGGTCCACGGCGCTGATCTTGACCTGCAGGTGGAAGTCCGGCCCCACCCGCTCGCGAATGGCGCGGATCACCTCCAGCAGGAAGCGCGCGCGGTTGGCCAGCGAGCCGCCGTAGCGGTCGCGCCGGTCATTGATCGCCGAGCTCAGGAACTGGGTGAACAGGTAGCCGTTGGCGGCGTGCAGCTCCACCCCGTCGAGCCCGGCCTCCCGGGCCCGCCAGGCCCCGTCGGCGAAGGCTTCGATGGTGCGCTCGATCTCGTGGCCACTCATGGCCCGGCACAGGAAGCCGTGCAGGGACTCCTTGTGGTCGGTTGAACTGAGCGACCGGCGATGCTGATTGTGGACCCCGGGGAGATCCATCTGCCGGCCGGAGTGGCTGAGCTGCAGGATGTACTTGCAGTCGAAGCGGTGCACCGCCTCGCCGAGCCGCTGCCACAGCGGGATGAAGTCATCGCGGTGAATGGTGGCGTAGCCCGCCACGATGCGCCCCTCCATCTGCACCGGCACGAAGGAGGAGATGATCGCGCCCACTCCCCCACGGGCGAACTGGCACTCCCAGTTGATGCGTGTCTGGGTCAGGCTGCCGTCCTCGTTGTCGAAGCGTCCGGAAATGTTCGAGCGGAAGAGGCGATTCTTGACCTCCAGGTTGCGCCACTTGAGCGGCGAGAAGATGACATCCTCGCTCATCGTCCGCCCTCCCCTGACTGGGATGCCACGGCCCGCGCCCAGATATCGGCCAGCAGCGCCAGGATGAAACGCTGGGCCGGACAGCGCGCCCAGCTATCGCTCATAAAGGCCAGTTCCTGGTCGCCGCTGCGCCGGACACCCTCGGCGAGTCGCAGCAGCACCAGATCGCCGGGCACCAGGCGACGCGGGGAACAGGGCGTCGACAGCGGCGCCAGCACCTGGCGCAGCAGCGTTTCCGGCACGCTGAGGCAACGCCCCAACACCGCGGCCAGCGGCAGGTCCGAGGCTCCGGGCGTGCCGGCCAGGGCGCGCATCGCCTCGAGCGACCCCACCAGGTTATGCACCGCCACGCTGGTGGCATGCAGGGTCATGGGATCCCCCTGAGCCCGGTGATGCAGCAACTGGCGGTCGCGGCGGAGCTGGCCGCTCAGTCGCTGGAGAAGGGCACGTAACGCTTGGGTGCGCGGATAATCATTGAGCCGACGGGCCGCCGCAAAGGTCGCCTCGTCAGCCCGGTAATCGTCGCGGAACCGCCGCCCCAGCAGCCCCTGGGCGTTGGGGCCAAGCGCCTCGGCGCCGGCCTGGCCGGCGACCACCTCCACCAGGTTCTTGAAGGCCGGATCCTGACGCCAGATCGCCGCCTCGGCGCCCTCGTCCAGGCGATGCCCCAGCTCGGCGTGGCGCGACGCTCGCCCCTCGGCCTCACAGCCCAGCAGGGCCGGCAGCGGCTCACCGTCGAAGACGAAGGCATCGCGCAGGCGCGCCAGGCGCAGGCGGTTGATCAAGCCGCCGCCGGGGGCCAGGGAACGGTCGAGGCGTGGGTCGCCGTCGAGCAGACGAATTTCACCGGGGTCCGTGACCTCCAGAACGCTGATCAGACCGGG
>SKVX01000197.1 GCA_007129225.1 Halomonas sp. | reverse complement strand
GAGCGGCCCTGCGCCACTCACGCTTCAGTACCCGTTCGAACTCGCGGCGGTTGGCAATCTCCAGCAAGCCGTCTCGGGTAGCCTGCTGATGGAGGTCATCATGCAGGGCTCCCAGCACCGCATGTGCTTGCACGAGTCGGGTTTCGCGAGCCTGGGCGTCGCGCAGGAGGGGCAGGAAAATTACCGATGCCAGAGCAACCCCACCAAGGAAAGCGGCCAGTATCAGGCCGGTGTGCAGCGCGCCGGGTGCCAGGTCCGTCGGGAAGGTGGCGCGAACGACGGTCTGTTCCGGTATCAAGCTGTGGATGGCAAGCACGGCAGCGACGAAGATCGCAGCGGCAAGAAGTCGCGGTAACAGGTTGGGGCTAATGTATAGCGAGTGCTTGGGCTTGATATGCATACGTGGCGTCTCGTTCCAAAGTCTGGTCTCGCAATGCTGAGTAGAGATTTCGGTGATGCGCCGTGCCTGATTCAAATTGCTGCTGGGAGCAAAAAAAAAGGCCGCAGAGCGGCCCAAGTACGCAGGGAACTAAAGGATCTAGCTGACCGTCAGCGAGCCGATATGACGGGCAGCTGAGAATAGGGGGGAGGGCTCCTTGCCGGGATCCTTCCCGTGTTCACCATTCCTTGGCGACTCCTTGGCAGCACCTTCCTTGCCTGAGCAAGGACCTCCATTGAGAGCGGGGGTGGTTACGGTGTGATTACCGGCTTCCCCGATCGTCTTGCTACTGGTAAGGATAATGCGATAAAGGTGCCAAAAAAGATAATTGCTATATAAAACAGTTAGATATTATGAAAATTAATTGAGGTATGCTTGAGGTCGACTGATAGGGGGCTTCCATCAGGCCGAGATCTGTTGCGGATCGCCGACGGTTAATGTGGCCTTCCGGGAAAAAGCTTTAAAATCAGGTGGTTATGGTGTCGCCATGTGGCGACGCCTGGCGGGCTGGAATAGAGCAGCAGGTGACAACGGCGTATGTCGGTGCCCTTGCTGTTCAATAACAGGCAGGTGCCGGCGTCCGGCACCAACGGTCCGGCCGGGGTGGGCAAGTTCTGGGCTACCGGTTACTAAGGAAGGCAAAGCCGGGCGTTGTGGCTGCCCGGTGATGACGGCGAGAAAATGCCATCACTGGACGGAGGTAATGAGTACCGGAGCGACCCCTCGGTTGATCATGCCCAGCTCCCTGGCGGCGCGCTTGGAGAGGTCGATGACGCGTCCCTGTACGAAAGGACCGCGGTCGTTGATCAGTACCGTGACCTCGCGGCCGTTGTCCGGACGGGTCACCACCACCTCGGTGCCGAACGGCAGGCTCGGGTGGGCTGCGGTCAGGGCCTGCTGGTCGAAGGGTTCGCCGCTGGCGGTCGTTAGACCCTGGAAGCGGTCGCTGTAGAAGGATGCGATGCCCTCATCGATCAGCTCCGGCGCTTCATGGGCCGCTGCCTTGCCAATCAGCAACAGGCCTATCAGGCCGCCGGTCAGGATCAGGCGAGTTCGTGTCGCCATATTTCACCTCGTGACTACTGCATCGCGCCGCTAATCGTATCCCACGATCAGGCGCCATGATCAGTGATTGAGGACGCGGGGCTCATGCTGCACCAGCCTCGCACTCGTCTCAAGCCAGCCCCAAGGCATGTACTGCCAGTCGGAGATCGGTATCCATATGTCACTCGAAGTATCTAGATGTCACAAGATCGCCGACGTTAACAGGGGTTGCCGGCAAGATGGTAGTCGTATTGCCGAGCCAGGGCAACCCAATATGAAAACACCCTATTGGGCCAGGGGCTCAATAGGGTGTGGTAGCTACCGAAAACGTCAACCATCAGGAAGAGTAATCTTCCTTGTACAGTTCGGCCTTGGCGTCACGCATGACGTCTTCACAGGCCGCTTGCTGGGCGAGCTGGGTCAGTAGGCCCTGGGTGACTTCGAAGCCTTTTCCCAGGCAGGTGTCGATATCCTGGCGACTCACATGGGGGGTAACGCTGCAGTCGATCTTGATCGTCCTTCCGCTGCCATCCAGCTTATCGGCGAGCTGTCGCAGTCGCCAAGCGATGCGCTCTTTCCAGCTTGATACTTCTTCCACGCCTTCGTATACGCTAAACGTGCATTGCCACTCAGGTTTATAGATTTTCATATGAAACCTCCGGGCTGGCTTGGAAAAGTGGTCGATCGTGTTTTCTGCTCCGCATGAGAAAGGTAGTACGGTGTCACTATATACCCTTTAAGCCATCAATAAAGTGCAAAGACTCGGAAACACCACCATGGTGGTGTTTCCGAGCACGGCCTGCCGTGGAGCGGCGGTGGCGCCGCTTCACGGCTCATGGCATGGCGTTAGTGGGAGTGGCGTCCGGGAGCAGCCTTAGCGGGAGCCAGGGGGGCGGTGTGAACCGTGGTCAGGTAGTCGGCCAGGGCATCGAAAGCGGCTCGCTGCAGCTGTGCCTGACTGGCCCAGAATTGGAGCACTTCGGCTTCGAACGGCTGGGTTTGCTGCGTTGCAATGTTCATCAAGCGGCCCTCCTTAAGGGACTTC
>SKVX01000445.1 GCA_007129225.1 Halomonas sp. | reverse complement strand
TATGGTATTGGGGATGGTCGACAAAGTAGTTGTAGTCTTGTGCCACCGTCATTTCCTCCAGTGGCAGCCATGTGTTTCTTGGCTCCCCGATATGCCCGTACAGCGGGAGACCCTGTGTTGCGATGAAGTCAAAGACAGGATCAAGTACCGGGTCGTCTATCATGAGGAACTCCCCGGCCTGGTCTTTAAGCACAAGGCCTATGTTTTTCCAGACTTTCACACCGGAAGCACCTTTTTCAATAGATGCGGACAAATCTTCAATGGTCTTTTTCTGCCAGTACTCCTGATTTTCCCAGCCATCCATCGAAAAAGAGGCGATGTATGCTAGTTGTCCGGGATAGCCAGCGATCAATTCCAGGGCGGTATTCTCCTGGTCTGTTACGGTATAGACCCCCCATGCATCCGTATTGATGGTGATTAGCCGCATGTTGTTTTCCAGCCCCAGCGTAATCAGAAGTGGATTGGCTGCGTTTATATGGACATGTGCGTCAATCTTTTCGAGGGTGATGTAGTCGCTTGTGTCATAGTATTCGGGGTTGTCCATGCACCCATAAGCGGTCAGAATGATACCCAGGAATAAGATAAGGAAACAACTTGTTATGGATTTGTTTTTCATTGAAAATACTGGTTTAGGATGTAAAGTTGTATCAAAGTGGGTATGGCGTAAATGCAATTTCAAACAATGTCTGGAATGGATTAATATTTTCTGGCAACCTTACACTGGATCGGTCCATGGTTTTGAGAGGTGAAGGTTTGGATGCTGTGGCCAACTGGCGAGGTGCTATATCAAAAGCCTGCAAAGGGCATTGTTTTTTCAAAATAAAAGAATTATGATAATAAATAAAATTAAATGAAAGCAAAGTGGAGCCCATTCATAACCCGGGTGATGCGCAATAATATTTATCCAACTCATTTAACGGTATGTCTAAACAGAATAAAACCAATATTTCAGACAGTGGAAGACGTGATTTTCTGAAGAAAGCGACCGTTGTGTCGGCGGGGCTTTTTGCCGGAGCCAATTTTGCTTATGCCGGTGGCAAAGATATGTTGAGGGTCGGATTGATCGGCTGCGGCAGCAGGGGAACCGGTGCCGCAAGGAACTGTATCAATGCAGCGGAGAATGTCGAGCTCTATGCAATGGGCGACCTTTTCCCGGATCGGGTAGATTCCTCGAAGAACATCTTGAAACAAGTTTTGGGGGATAAGTGCAACGTTTCCGAAGACAGATCTTTCTCGGGATTCGATGCATACAAAAAAGTAATCCAAAGTGATGTCGATTTGGTTTTGCTGGCCGCCCCGCCGGGATACCGTCCGTCCCATTTTGAGGAAGCGGTCCGCCACAATCGCCATGTATTTATGGAGAAACCAGTAGCTGTGGATCCGGTAGGCGTCCGGTCAATTCACAAAACAGGTCAGTTGGCAGCGCAAAAGGGGCTATCCGTAATGTCCGGGCTGCAGTATCGAAGACAGGGCAACTACATCCAGGCAATTAAAAAAATCCACAGCGGGTTCATAGGAAGGCCATTGTCCGCCCATGCCCAGTATCTCACGGGCACCGTTAGATACCATGAAAGGACTTCCGATATGACGGAGATGGAGTGGCGCCTGCGAAACTGGTACTACTACAATTGGCTTTCAGGCGACTTTATTGTTGAACAGTTTGTGCACAACCTGGATACCATTGCGTGGATGACCGGTACCATGCCCCTGGCCTGCACGGGAACTGGTGGGCGTCAGGTCCGGATTGCCCCCGAATTTGGGAATATATATGACCATTTCAGTGTCCTTTATGAATTTCCGGAAGGGGTAATGCTGTCAACGGCTTGTCGTCAAATGGACAGGACCTACCGGAATGTGAGCAACAGGATCATTGGCAGCAACGCAAGTGTCATGATAGCGCCTGAACGTACTGTCATAGAGTGGCCATATGGTGAAAAGCGGGAGATTCCAAGGCCTGATGGAGACAGCGCCTACCAGATTCAAAAGAAGATGCTGATAGATAGTATTCGGAACAACCAGCCGGTCAATGAGTCGGCAATCGTCGCCGATGCAACCCTGATCGCAATTATGGGACGAGAAGCTGCATATACAGGGCAGCAGGTCACGTGGGACCAAATCAAAGAGAGCCCACTGGAACTGTTTCCCCAAGAGCTTGATTTCAGCACACCGATAGACGATTCGATTGCCATGCCGGGCAGTACGCAACTTGACAGAACCCGCTTGTAAGGGTTGCCATTTCTTTGTAAGCTCTGGTTTTGTTTACATAACCAACCTGATCAGAGTGAAAACAAATAAAAACCGCATCGGCACATCTCAGAATGACGGTGCGGCAACCAGGGGTTCCGCAAACACCCAAAAACCGCCGCGTAAAACGAACATTCAGCGGGAGCGGGCCGGGGAGCTGCTCGCCGAGCTGTATGAACACTATCCCAACCCACACTGCGCCCTGAACTTCACCAATCCGTTTGAGCTGCTGGTTGCCACCATCCTGAGTGCCCAGTGCACGGATGTAAGGGTTAACATTGTCACCG
>SKVX01000226.1 GCA_007129225.1 Halomonas sp. | reverse complement strand
GGCATCGAAAGCGGCTCGCTGCAGCTGTGCCTGACTGGCCCAGAATTGGAGCACTTCGGCTTCGAACGGCTGGGTTTGCTGCGTTGCAATGTTCATCAAGCGGCCCTCCTTAAGGGACTTCATGAACCAGGCTAGGCGCTTTATTGCTGCGGCGCAGCATTTTTTTTGTAACTACCTTCCCTGCCAGGTTCCTGGTCCAGTCACGGCGAAGCCATCCGCTGCTGCCGCCGGGAATTGAATTCCCGCCGCCCCCCGGTTGGACTGAAGTCGCTTCTCTGTCCATGGTTAAGGGTATCGATGAGGCCAGGGATGGAAATGAACAGGGCAGCTCGACTAACAAGTGTTGCGCTTGCGGGCGTAGTGCTGATTCTGGCGGTGGCGGGCGTGCTGCTGCTGGAATCGACATGGATGCGCGAATGGCTGGAACGACAGGCCAGCCAACAGCTCGGCCGTGAGGTCGAAATCGAAAACCATGGCATCGGCTGGGGCGCGCCCGTCACGCTGCAGCTTGATGAGGTACGCATCGCCGGCGCCGAGTGGGCCGAGGAGGAGCCGCTGGCGAGAATGTTCGAGCTGTCGGTTACCCTCAATGTCTTCGCCCTGCTGCAGGGCAGGCTGGCGCTGGACCGTATCGTCATCGATCAGCCTGTGCTCCACCTGATCCGTCGAGAGGATGGCTCAAGCAATTGGGAGGAGCTCTTCGATGATGACCCGGAGCAGGAGCGAGAGGAGGATGAGCCCCTTTGGCCCGGTGAGTTCAATATCGGTCAGGGGCATCTGGTCTATCGCGATGCGGCCCTGGATCTGCTGCTCGATGCCGTCTTTCAGACGCCGGGAGCCGAGATAACGGAGGGGTTGAGCCTGGAGGTGTGGGGCGATGGCCGCTTCAAGGAGGAGGAGCTGGAGTACCGGGGGTTGGTCCATTATCTGCGTGACGAGGACTACCTTCACATCGCGTCCATGCATGGGAGGGTCGGCAATGACCTCTTCTCCGGTGCCCTTGAGCTGGACCTTGACCTGGATGTGCTCTCCCTCCAGGCGCGTCTCGATATGGTGGAGCTGGACCTGGAGCGCTGGGCAGACGACCAGCTGGATATTCCCTTTCCTGGCCCTGAATGGGAGCAGGAGCTGGCCCAGGCGTTGGCAGTGCTGGAGGCGTATGACGCGAAGCTCGACATTGCCGTGGAGGAGCTCCGCTATGGCGACCAGGTCCTGTACGAGCTGATACTTCAGGGCTGGGCCGATGAGGAGAGTGTCGTCATCGAGCAGCTTCAGGCCTTGCAGCGGCTGGAGGGTGAGGCGACGCCCGGCATGCTGGCCGCAGATGGCCGGATCGAGCTGCGTGAGGCGCGACCGGTGGCAGCCGTGGCGGCGCAGTTCGAGCGTTTCGATCTGACGACGGCGCTGGCTCCTCTGGAAGTCGGTGGGCTGGGAATCGTGGATGGCCGGCTGAATGCAAGAGTGCAAGAGGGCGTGCTGGCCTTCGAGAATACCACCCTCGATTATCGCGTACCGGCCTGGGAGCTGGCGCTCTCGCTGAGGGCTGAACCGCGCGAGGTCGGCCATGCTGACAGGCCGGCGGTGCGGCTGTTCGGCAATGGCTCCTATGGGGGTCAGCCGGTCGAGTACGACCTGACGGTGGGCCCTGTCGATCTGGTCGAGGAGGCGTCGAACTACCCCCTTGTGGGCCAGATGAGCACGGGGGACACCCAGCTGCAGATGGATGGGCGCCTGGTGCGTCCCTTCGATCTCGAAGCGATTGAAGGCGACGCTCGCCTGGAGGGGCCGACGCCGGAGGAGTTCGCGGCGTTTTTCGGGGGCGACCTGCCGACGCTCCCCCCGTACTGGCTAGAAGCCTTCCTGCGCTACAGCGATAACGTCCTGACCCTCGACGATGCGCAGGGTCGCATCGATGAGCTCCATCTCACGGGTGACCTGGCCGTGGACTTCGGGCGTGACGTGACCCACATTGCGACCCGGATTCACACCGAGGCTCTGGACCTGAACCGCTGGGAGCCGCTGGGCCAGGCCACGGGCGACGATTCGGCATGGGATGATCTGGGGCCGGGGCACGACTGGGATCGGGACCTGGCCGAATGGTTGAAGGGACTCGATGGGTATGACGCCAGGTTCGACCTTACCGCCGATCGGCTGCTATATGCTGACCAGCTTCTCCACGAGGTGGCGCTGCAGGGCGAGGTCGAGGGACCGCGTCTCATCGTCACCCACTTTCATGTGCTTCAAGAAGAACGCTGGGGACAGCAGGGGACACTCACCCTGGATGGCTGGGCCGAAGAGCGGGACCGGCGGCTGGCGGCGAACCTCTCGGCTCAGCTCGACCAGTTCAATCTCGACATGGCGCTGGCGCCACTGGGCCTGGGCGATGTCGGTATCCTGTCAGGTCGGCTCAACGTGGCCGTGGTGGGAGGCGGGTTGCTATTCGAGGACACCGCGCTGGACTATCAGGCTCCGCAATGGGATCTCGCTCTGTCTCTGCGGGCCAGCTCGGTGGAGGGCACGGAGGCGCCGGGCCT
>SKVX01000495.1 GCA_007129225.1 Halomonas sp. | reverse complement strand
CGATCATGCTCTACCGCACGCTGTTCGTGCTGGCCATTCCCCTGGGGGCAATGGCGCAGCTGGGCTTGATCTGGCTGATGGCCGATACTTTCAATGCCATGATGGCGATACCCAACCTGATCGCCCTGGCACTGCTCTCGCCGGTGGTGTTCAAGGTGACCCGGGACTATTTCGATGGCAAGGAGGTCCTGCCGGGAGAGGATCTCGATCATGGTCAGCACTGACATCGGGAACCGGCAATACGACGGGCGTCCTGCGGGGCGCCTTTGCTACCGCTGAAGCCCGCTGTCGGTTTCATCGTCTACCACTATCACTACCCGAGGACTTCCGCATGAGCGATCTCAAGCATACGCCGCTGCATGGCCTTCACCTTGAGCTGGGGGGGAAGATGGTTCCTTTTGCCGGCTATGACATGCCGGTGCAGTATCCTCTCGGCGTCAAGAAGGAGCATGAGCATACCCGGGCGGCTTGTGGCCTGTTCGACGTTTCTCACATGGGACAGGTGCTGCTGCGCGGACCCCGGCCTGCCGAGTCGCTGGAGACCCTTGTCTGTGCGGATGTCGTCGGGCTGCCCGAGGGAATGCAGCGCTATGCACTCTTCACCGGGCAGGAGGGTGGCATCCTCGATGACCTGATGGTGGCCAATGTCGGCGACCATCTCTACCTGGTGGTCAATGCGGCCTGCAAGGATCAGGATATCGCCCTGCTCGAGACCGGGTTGGATACCGAGCATGAGATAGAAGTGCTCGATCGCGGCCTGCTGGCTCTGCAGGGCCCCCAGGCGGCAGCCGTCATGCAGCGGCTGTGCCCGCCGGCCTGTGAGATGGTCTTCATGCAGCACGGCCATTTTCAGATCGACGACATCCCCGTCTGGATCAGTCGTAGCGGCTATACCGGCGAGGATGGCTTCGAGATTTCGGTGCCGGCGGACCGGACCGAAGCGTTGGCCCGTCGCCTGCTGGCCGAAGAGGAGGTGGAGGCGATAGGCCTCGGTGCTCGCGACTCCCTGCGTCTTGAGGCCGGCCTCTGCCTTTACGGTCATGACATCGATACCGAGACCACGCCGGTGGAAGCGGGTCTCATCTGGGCGATCGGTAAGCCGCGTCGGCGCGGTGGCGAGCGCCAGGGCGGTTTTCCAGGCGCCGACCTGATCCTGCATCAAGTCGAAAAGAAGGATCACCAGCGCAAGCGGGTCGGGTTGCTCGGGGAGGGGCGGGCTCCGGTGCGAGAGGGTACCGAGCTGTTCAGCGGCGATGACGACTCGATCGGTGTGGTCACCTCCGGCGGCTTCGGCCCCAGCGTTGGCCGGCCGGTGGCCATGGGGTACGTCACCATCGAGAACGCCGAGATCGGCACGACGGTTTACGCCGAGGTGCGTGGCAAGCGCCTGCCGATGACGGTGAGCAAGATGCCGTTCGTGGCGCCGGGGTATTTCCGCGGCTGATTTTATACCGTTAACTTGTTGCCTGGCTGATATCCATCCTGTGACTAAGGACGGCGATGGGACCACCAATCACGAGCCGGCTTTCGGCCAGACCCAGCGAAAGGTGAGGCTGATCCTGAGTCCGGGAATCTTGCGGGGTAACAACGCATGCTGAAGTTGCTCCTGTACCCCCGGCCCCATCAGCAGCAGGCTGTCGTGGGGCAGCCAGACATTGAAGGCACTGCACGAACCCCGGCGCCAGCGCAGCCGCAGTGGGCGCTCAGCGCCCAGGCTGACGGCAGCTATCAGCGGAGCCGGGCCGAGTTCGGGCTCGTCGTCGCTGTGCCAGCCCATGCGTTCCTCGCCGTTGGCGTAGCGGTTGAGCAGTACGCTGTTGAACCTGGCGGCCACTCCGGCAGCAGCCAGGCGTTCGACGACGGTCTCACGGATCCTGGCGACATCGGGATGCCATGGCTGGGGCCGGAAATCCTGCCCTGAGTAGCGGTACTGCGCCTCGCCATCCCCCATCCACACCTGCCGTCGGGGAATCGGATGTTCACGACCATGGAGGTGCAGGCGTGGCTGCTGCCATGCCAGCTCATGATCCAGTCTCGCCAGGATGCCGCTCGCCACCGGCTCTCCGAGTAGAACGGGGAATCGCTGCAACAGGGGCGAGCGCAGCAGGATGTCACCCGGCAAGGCGTTCGTCCTCATCATGGCCTCAGCGTAGCACCCGCCGCGGATCGATCGGCTTGCCCCCCAGGCGCAGGTCGAAGAGCAGGTCGTGTCGCTCGGTGGTATTGCTGTAACCGACCTCGCACAGCGGTGTGCCACGGGTGACTCGTGCGCCATCATCGACCAGGATCGAGTCGCACAGTGCGTAGACGCTTTGCAGGTTATCCGCATGATGCACGATCACGACCCGGCCCAACTGGCGCATGCTGCCGGCGAAGCGCACATCGCCATCGGCCACGGCCTTGGCCTTGGCCCCACGGCTTGTGGCCAGCAGCATCGGTTGCAGCGTGCCGCGGCTGTCGCTGCCAAAGGCGCGCACGACCCGGTAGTCATCCAGTGGCCAGGGCCAGTTGCGTGCGGAGCTGGGTAGCGAGCTGGTATCGGGCGCAGGCGGCGTGGCACGCGTCGTACTGCTGCCACCGCTGGAGGCTCCGCCACTTTGCGGTCGGCTTGCCGTGGCAGGCGCTGTCCGGGCAGCCGTTCCCTGCAAGGGCACCTGGATCACCTGGCCTACCCTCAGCCGGGTGGGCTCAACGCCCGGATTGGCCGATTGAATGCGACCCGTCGTAGTGGAGAAGCGTCGGGCGATACCGGAGTAGGTGTCACCGGGGCGTATCTGATAGCGATAGGGGCCGCCGGATGGCGCGCGCTCCTGTTGCGTCGGCACCAGCAGCCGTTGCCCTACCGCCAGTCGACTGGGGTTGGCGTCCGGGTTGAAGCGCTGCAGTCGCGCCAATGGCACATCCGCCCGGGCTGCGATGCTGCCCAGGGTGTCGCCCTGCTGCACGGTAATCCAGCTACCGGCGATGCCGGGGTCGCCACTGCGCTGTACTTCGCCGCCACCGCCGGCACAGCCGGCCAGTAACAGCAGCATGGCGATTGTCAGCGCGAGTCGAGCGCCTCGTCCTTTTCCTGCCACAGGGCGTTGAGCCATGAGTGGAAGCGCTCCTTGTAGTGCGGGTCGTCGTAATAGCTGCCTTCCAGCATCCAGGTGGGCACGTCAATGCGGCGTGCCTCGACCCAGATCGGGCCCTCTTGGCCGCACAGGAACCCCCAGAAGGTCGGCTTGGGGTTCTCGTAGCGCAGGGTGAAGTCAAGTATGCCGCTGAGTCGGTCGCCGAGCAGGTTGAGGACCTGGGCGATGCCGCCGGCCTTGGGCCTCAGCAGATGCCGAAAGGGACTATTCTGCAGGTCTCGTTTGGCTGGGGTAAAACGCGTGCCTTCAACGAAATTGAAGATGGCGATCGGCATTTCGCGCGCCCGCTTGCACATTCGCTCCGTCGCCTCGCGATCGATTCGGGCGAGCTGAGGCTTGCGGGCCAGTTGCTGCTTCGTATAGCGGCGCATGAACGGGTATTCCAGGGCCCACCAGGCGAGTCCGACGATGGGGACCCATATCAACTGCTGCTTGAGGAAGAACCGGGGCATGGGAATGCGCCGGTGCAGCCCCATCAGCAGCATGAAGATGTCGGTCCAGCTGCGATGGTTCGACAGCACCAGCCACCACTGGTCCCGGGCCAGTCCCTCCGGCAGGTCTATGCTCACTTGGGGTTTCAGCCAATGGCGCATCCACCACAGGTTGAACCCGATCCAGTTGAGTGCTACGCCATTGAGCCCGCGCAGAATGAGCCGGCGCAACGGGCGTCCGGGCGTGATCAGCTTGAGGGCGGTCAGCAGCACCAGAGGAATCCCCCAGAACAGGGTGCTGAGGATAAGCAGCAGCACGCTGACGATCCCCTTCAGGGTCGACATGCCTCACTCCTTCCATCGCTTTCATGAGAGCCGCTCATGCTAATGGATCAAGGGTGGGCTGCCCAGCGCTACCTGTCGTTACGTTTCGTTTTGCTGAAGGGTGGTACGAAGCACTTCGTATAGAGCTCGGGCGGCAGTGGAAAGCTCCTGGCCGGCACCGATGACCACCCCGACCGTGCGCCGTATCTGCGGGTCGTGCAGTGGAAGGCAGCGAGCCCCCAGCTCGTGCATCTGTTCCCGGCAGAGGGCGGGCACGGCACTGACCCCCAGGCCGCTGGCGACCATTCGGCCCACGGTGGCCAACTGGTGGCTTTCGAAGGCCACGGGAAGCTCGGTGCCGCGCAGTGCGAGGGCCTGCTCCATCAGGATGCGCACCATGGAGGGTCGTTGCAGGGTGATGAAGTCGTGGTCGAGCAGGGCATTCCAGTCGATCGCCCCGGCATTGGCCAGTGGGGACTCGGGCGGCACGACGGCGACGAAGGTGTCGTCGAAGAGTGGCAGGAAATCCACCCCCTCGCTGGTTTCGGGTTCGAAAGCGACGCCGAGTTCGACCTGCTGCTGGCGAACCATGTCGATGACCTGTTCGTTGATAACGTCATGGACGGTCACGTTAACCTTCGGGAATTGCTCTCGGAAGACGCGTAGCGCCCGTGGCAGTCGATTGCAGGCGATCGAGGGCATGGCGGCAACCGCCACGCGGCCGAGCTGCAGCGTGAATCGCTGGCGAAGCAGGTCCTCGGCGTTATCCCAGTCGGTGAGCAGCCGTTTGGCCATGGGCAGCAACGTCTCTCCTTCGGGTGTCAGGCGTACGCTGCGAGTGCTGCGGATCAGCAGGGCTCCACCCAGCGTCTCCTCGAGTCCCTTGATGGCCAGGCTCAACGCCGGCTGCGACAGGTGGAGGCGCTCACAGGCCTGGGTGAAGCTCAGGGTCTGAGCGACGGCCTGGAAGGCGCGGAGCTGCTTGATGGTCATGGCCATGGCTGATTTATTTGTATTCCAGATTAATTGATAAAAAAAACAAACTTAACAAATATATTCGTCGGGTCAACACTGATCAGGTACTGTCACCCTTTCATCCCACAACAAGACGAGGCTTCGCGATGGCCGGATTCGACAAGCGCGTATATTCCTACGAAGAGGCAATGCAAGGCATCGAAAGCGGCATGACCGTGCTCGCCGGCGGTTTCGGCCTGTGCGGCATTCCGGAGAACCTGATTGCCGAGATCAAGCGCCGAGGCGTCAAGGACCTGACCGTGGTCTCCAACAATTGCGGCGTCGACGGGTTCGGCCTCGGGCTGCTGCTGGAGGATCGCCAGATCAGCAAGATCTATGCCTCCTACGTCGGTGAGAATGCCCTGTTCGAGCAGCAGATGCTCAATAACGAAATCGAGGTCGTACTGACGCCCCAGGGTACCCTGGCGGAGCGCATGCGGGCCGGTGGCGCGGGCATTCCTGCATTCTATACCGCAACCGGCTACGGCACGCCCATTGGCGAGGGCAAGGAGGTGCGCGAGTTCAACGGGCGCCATTATATCCTCGAGGAGGGCATCATCGGTGACTTCGCCATCGTCAAGGGGTGGAAAGCCGATCGCTACGGCAATGTGGTCTATCGCCACACGGCGCAGAACTTCAACCCCATGGCCGCCACCGCCGGCAAGATCACCGTGGTCGAAGTGGAAGAGATCGTCGAGCCGGGTGAACTGGAGCCCAGCCAGATTCATACCCCCGGGATCTATGTCGACCGGATCATCCAGGGCTCTTTCGAGAAGCGCATCGAGAAGCGCACCGTTCGCGACTGAACCGCGACTTTCCATGGATTCGATTCGAGCCTTTCGGCCAGGCCGGCATGGCTCACAACGACAAGAGGCAAGAAGATGGCACTGACTCGCGAACAGATGGCACAGCGCGTGGCGCGTGAACTCCAGGACGGCTTTTACGTCAACCTGGGCATCGGCATTCCCACGCTGGTGGCCAATTACATTCCCGATGGTATCGATGTCATGCTCCAGTCCGAGAATGGGCTGCTGGGAATGGGCCGCTTCCCCACCGAGGAGGAGGTCGACCCGGACATGATCAATGCTGGCAAGCAGACCGTGACGGCGCGCCCCGGGGCCGCGATCTTCTCCTCCGCGGAGTCCTTTGCGATGATCCGCGGTGGTCATGTGGACCTGACCGTCCTCGGCGCATTCGAGGTCGACCAGGAAGGCAATATCGCCTCCTGGATGGTTCCCGGCAAGCTGATCAAGGGCATGGGCGGCGCCATGGACCTGGTGGCCGGTGCCGAGAACATCATCTGCACCATGACCCATGCGTCCAAGCACGGTGAGTCGAAGCTGCTGGAGAAGTGCACCCTGCCCTTGACCGGGGCGGGCTGTATCAACCGGGTACTGACTGACCTGGCCTATATGGAGATCGAGAATGGTGCCTTCATTCTCAAGGAGAGGGCGCCGGGCGTCAGCGTGGAAGAGATCGTCGAGAAGACGGCGGGCAAGCTGGTGGTGCCCGAGCACGTGCCGGAAATGACGTTTGACGAGTAACGCTCGTTAACCGCTGACTTCGATGAAGCCCGGGCCTGCAGGTCCGGGCTTCATCGGTTTATGCGTCGCGGTCTTGCGCATCGCTTCCGGTATCGCTGCTGAGGCCTGATGAATTTATGACCAGCCTGTTTCAACCCTGTTGCTTTCTGGCCAAGCGGGGATTACAACGGGCTCTTTCACAGTGTTATCCACAGTTTTTGTGGATAAGCGTTCCCTTCACGAAATCTCGCAGCGGGTGTGGTGGGGTAGCAGCAGCTCGACGGCACGTTCATGGTCGCTGCTGAGTCGCTTTTGCATCAGGGCCAGGCCACCCAGGGGGATGCGGTGCTCATCGCCGTCGGCGAAGGCGATACGACGCGAACAGGTGGGATAGAAGCGGTAATTCAGCAGTGGCGAGATCGGAAAGAGTCCATGTTGGCGACCCTCGCTACCCTTGAGCCCGCTCTCCTCCAGGGCTTCGTCGAGGCTGTCGATACCCTGCCCGATCTGCTCGCAGTCGAAGCCGGCATGGTGCATGCTCGGCCCCATGACCGATAGCCAGCCGGCCAGCGGATGGGCATCGCAGAGCAGTCGATAGCTGGGCCAGTCGGGCATTTCCCAGGGGCGACCTCGCGTCAACAGGTTCTGTCCACGGGCATCCTGCGGATGGGTATTGGCAACCAGTTCGGCGAGTCGGGCCCTGGGCTCACGCGACAGGGTTCCCATCTGCAGTTCGGCCAGTATCAGCCATGGGCCATCATCGGGCGGAGCCAGCAGGGTAACCAGCAGGCCACGATCGGCCATGGCATAGCGCTGGGTGGAACGAAAGCCGAGATGTCCCAGGGTGGGCAAGAGATCGGCAGCCGCAAAGGGCGGCTGGTTCAGCGTCAGTATCGCCAGGTATTCGGCCGGGGTATCGATGGGCCACAGGCGAAGGGCGCCCACATCCGTATTCTGGTGGATGTAGTCGAGCCACAGTTGTTGCAAGAACTCTTCCCGCTGCATCGTTGCCGTTCCTTGTCTCCTGATGCGCCTGTAGGCAGGACGCTTGGCGTCAGTATAGGTGCTGACGGCAATCGGCTTTCAACGGAGAGCCACTGTCAACGGAACAAGGACGCTACGGGGAGCAGGGCGGGGTGCTCCCCGAGGTTGGCCATCAGCCTGCGCTGGCCCGGGACAGGAGGTCGTGGTCACGCACGTACTGGTCGAACTCCGTGAAACCGCCCACGTGGGACTGGCCGACGAATATCTGCGGCACGGTCGTGACCGGCTTGCCGATGGTCTTCTCCATGTCGGCCTTGCTGATACCTTCCACCAGGATATCGACGTAGCGGTGGCCCTCGATGGCGCCGGACGCTTCCAGCCGCTCGGCAAGCGCCTGGGCACGGACGCAGAAGGGGCAGCCGGGACGGCCGAAAATAACCACGAACATAGAAGCACTCCTTGAATGGGTTGGCGACATTGTGACCGATCGCCTGTACGTGCGCCAATAGCGTGCCGCTAGCCTGGATATTGCCCAGGGCTATCGTTGTTGCCTATCTTGGCGATGTTCTCCACCAACGTTGCCACGCCGCTGTAGGAGGAAGCTTCAGCTCACGACTGGAGGCCGCAGGCCTCCCGGTGGTGTTGCCGATGTCGGCGGTAATCACTGCGATTGCGACCTCCGCCAGGTGCCTGATGAGTCTTATGCGTAATCAGGTAGCCTCTTGCCAGTGGCAATGCCAGGTGGTGCCTCACAAGAGCGGCAGCCCATTGTCATCGGCAGCGCGCAGCAGGTCGGCGAGTTCGGCATGGACCTCAGGTGCGCTGACCAGCAGGTTTTCGCCATACAGGTCCTCGGGAATGCCCTTCGGGCAAGCATAGAGATGGCCTCCTCGTGCGCCGGCTTCTCGCGCGATCAACAGGCCGGCGGCGAAGTCCCAGGGTGAGACGCTTTCGTAGTAAGCATCAAGCCGGCCGCAGGCGACATCACAGAGGTCCAGTGCCGCCGAACCGTTGCGTCGTACGTCCTGGCAGTGCTGGAGTATCGCCATCAGTCGCCGCATCAGGGGAGGGCGGCTATCTCGCCGGTAGGGAAAGCCGGTGCCGACCAGGCAGTGCTCCAGGTTGGAGCGGCGACTGGCATGGATGGGCTTGCCGTTGCACCAGGCGCCCTGGCCATACAGGGCCGTGTAGGTTTCACCCAGGAACGGGGCGTGGACCACGCCGAGGCGGGTCCTGCCCTCACTGACCCAGGCGATGGAGACGCCGACATGGTGAAGGCCGTGGGCGAAGTTGACCGTGCCATCGATGGGGTCCACGACCCACAGTGCCTCGGCCGTTGCCATCACCCCTCGATCCGGCGCCAGCTCCTCACTCAGGCGTGACTCGCCCGGCAGTGCTGTCTCAAGCCGCTCGCTGATCAGCCTGTCGATCTCCAGGTCGACATTCGTGACCAGTTCCTGGCCCTGCTTGTAGCGCTGGCTGAACGACTGCCCCTGGCGCGCGGCGATGATGCGTTCACCGGCCTCGTTTGCGATCGATACGGCGAGTTCGAGGCGATCTTGGGGAAGCATGGGCATTCCTCGTCGCAGGTGGAACTGCCAGAATAGCAGCCGTGACGTTTCCCTGCCGAACCCAACGGCCCTAACCACTTGTCAAGAAGGAGTGCCAATGCAGGCCCTGACACCAGACCAATATGAACGCCTTCGTGATCTGGCGGCAGCCTGGCAGCAGCAGCAGGGGCGCGCGTTGAAGGAGATGGCCCATTACAACCCGCGGTTGAGCGTGGATGCCCTGTGTTTTCAGGTGTTGCCTGAGGATCAGGCGGACGAGGAAGAGACGACCTACCTGGCCGGTGCCCTGGTCACTCCGGTGTCGCTTTCGCTGTTGCTGGTTCCGGCCGAGAACGGCGCGCCCCCGCCCGAGCCGGGAACCCGTCGTCGTTTCGCTCTGCCATCCGGGCGCTACCCCTTCGTGGCTGAGCGACCAAACCCGTCGGTGTGGCTGTGGCGCTGCGAGCTCATCGACGATCTATCGGATCTCGACTCGCTGCAGGAGGCGAGTCGGCTGGCCCAGCGGATGATGGACAAGGTAATGCGCCCCGGCGGGGATGAGGAAGCGTCAATGTGAAGGAGACTCATCGGCGAACCGGCCGTTTCTGTAACTTGCGCTGCAGGGTTCGGCGGTGCATGCCCAGCGCCCTGGCCGTGGCGGAGATGTTGCCGTCATGCTCCTGCAGCACTTTCTGTATGTGCTCCCAGGCGATGCGATTGATGGAGGGTGGGGAGACGGCCACTTCGGCGTCCGGGTCGCCCTGCTCGCGGCCCAGGGCGATGAGGATCTCCTCGGCATCTGCCGGTTTGCAGAGGTAATTGACGGCACCGAGCTTGATCGCTTCGACGGCGGTGGCGATGCTGGAGTAGCCGGTCAGTACCACGACGCGACAGGTGGGCAGGACGTCGAGGAGCTCCGGCAGCAGTTTCAGGCCGGAACTCTGTTCCAGCTTGAGGTCCAGCGTGGCGAAGTCGGGGCGATGGCGCCGCGCCAGGGTCATCGCCTGTTCGGCATCGTGTGCCACGAGGACCTCGAAACCGCGCCGGGTCATGGCGCGCGACAGGACATGGCAGAACATTTCGTCGTCATCGATGATCAGCAGGCGTGTGTCGGCATCTTGCATGGCAACCTCGTCGCGTCATTCGGAAGGGATGCCGCCCGGTTCAGGGCTCGCTGGGCGGCAGGGTCACTTCGGTCAGCGTTCCCCCATCGGGATGATTATACAGGCTAACGCCGCCGCCGAATCGGTTGATGGTCGCGTGGGTGAGAAAGAGGCCGATACCCAGCCCCTTACTCTTGGTCGACACGAAGGTCTCTCCAAGCTGATCGGCGATCTCCAGCGCGACCCCGGGGCCATGATCACGGATATCGATCACCACTTCCTCGGGTGTCCAGTCGAGGCGGATGCTGATGTTGTCCGGATTGGCATCCGCGGCATTATTGAGCAGGTTGGTGATGGCCTGATCCAGGGTGGCGTCCACCTTGAGCCAGGGGGTGCTGTTCTGGCTACCGATATCCAGCCGATGACTGACATCGGGTCGCAATACCAGCCAGCGCTGTACCACGCTTGCGAGCCATTCGCGGGCATCGTGCACCTCGGGCTTTGCCATGCGGCCGCGGTCTGCACTCTGTACCAGTTGTCGCAGCCGTTCCTTGCAGACGTCCACCTGCTGACGCAGCAGGTCGACATCCTTTTCGAGCGCACTGTCTCCACGCACTTCCTCGCGCATCTCGCTCAACAGCACGGCCATGGTCGACAGCGGCGTCCCCAACTCATGGGCGGTTCCCGCGGCCTGGGTGGCCACCGCCACGACCTGTTCATTGCGCAGGGCCGCCTCCCGCGTGCGTGACAGGGCCTGCTCACGGCTGCGCAACGCGTGGGCCATCTTGTAGATGAAGAAGGTCACCAGCCCCGCCGAAAGGGCGAAATTGAGCCACATTCCCAGCACATGGAGATCGATGGCTTCGTCATCGTAGTGGTGGGTCAACTGCGGTACCGGGTGGTAGTCGAACATCAGCATCGTGTAGGCGGCCATGGCCGCCGAGGCGATGATCCAGGCGTAGCGCCAGGGCAGCGTGGCGGCGGCGATGGTCACCGGTATCAGGTAGTAATTGATGAAGGGGTTGGTGGAGCCGCCGGTGAGGTAGAACAGCAGGGTCAGGCCGAGGACGTCGGCCAGCAGGTGAAACACGTACTCGGTATGGTTGACGGCCCACTGTCGGCCTAGCCGCCACCAGGTGAAGAGATTGATCAGCCCCATGGCGACGATCACCCCGATGACGGCGACCACCTGCAGTTCGAAATGAAGCAGCTCCACGCCGATGATCACCGCGGCCAGAAAGCCGGTCCAGGTGATGCCCCTTACGATGGTCAGGCGAACCAGGTTGCGGCTGGGTGTCGAAAGGGGCAGGGGTAGTGCGGAGGGCATGAGGGCTCCGTTGCAGAACGTTGGGGACATCATAACCCGTGGCGCTGACGGATACCGAGCGGGACCCGAACTTCGCCGCGATTGCGTCACTCAATGAGAACGGGGCCAGATAGAGAAAAAAACGATAAGCGACGCGTCTCCGGATTGGATAGTGTGTATAAGACATGCCGATATGCGACAGGGTGTCGCATATCGGCTCTGTACTTCTAACACCAATCGGGCAGTGGTGTGGTAAGAGCCGATCGAACCAGTACCGCGCGGGAGAGAGACCATGACAAGCTCATCACGGAAGGATCCTGAGGGATTCAGGAGCCCGCAGACCCGGGGTGACGGGATCAAGACCCAGACGATCGGGTTTCTGCTGCTGGACAATTTCACTCTCATCTCGCTGGCATCCGCCATCGAGCCCCTGCGCATGGCCAATCAGCTCGCCGGGCATGAACTCTACCGCTGGTACACCCTAACCGCCGATGGTGAGCCGGTCAGCGCCAGCGATGGGCTCAAGGTGACGCCGGATGTCTCCCTGCGCACGCCGTTGGGGCTCGATATGGTGGTGGTCTGCGGCGGCGTCGGGCCGCATCGCAGCGTGCAGCGCGAGCACGTGGCCTGGCTCCAGGGCCAGGCGAGACTCTCGCGCCGGCTGGGCGCGATCTGTACCGGTAGCTGGGCCCTGGCCAAGGCCGGCCTGCTCGACGGCTACGACATCAGTACCCATTGGGAATGCATGGCGGCGATGCGAGAGGCCTTTCCCAGGGTCGAGCTGACCACGCGGCTGTTCTGCATCGATCGTGATAGAGCGACCTCCTCCGGAGGCACTGCGCCGCTGGACATGATGCTCAACCTGATCGCAAAGGATCATGGCCGAGAGTTGGCGGCGGGTATTTCCGAGATGTTCATCTGCGAGCGCGTGCGTAACGAGCAGGACCAGCAGCGCATTCCCCTGCGCCACGTGTTGGGTACCACCCAGCCCAAGCTGCTCGAGATCGTGGCCCTCATGGAGGCCAATCTGGAGGAGCCCATTGGCCTCGATGAGCTCGCCAGCTATGTGGATGTCTCCCGGCGTCAGCTGGAACGGCTGTTCCAGAAGAACCTTCACTGTTCGCCGTCGCGCTACTACCTGAAGCTTCGATTGACCCGGGCGCGTCAGTTGCTCAAGCAGACCTCAATGTCGATCATCGAGGTGGCCTCGGCCTGTGGCTTTGTCTCGACGCCCCACTTTTCGAAGTGTTACCGAGAGTTCTTCGGCTTTCCCCCCAGGGACGAGCGTATCGGAAATCTCCAGCCCACGGTGCGCCTCGAGGAGAAGCAGGTGGATGCGCTATTCAGCGGTGCCGCCTTCGAGCCGGTCTCCAGTGAGCCGGTTTCCAGCGCCATGGTCGCCCTCGACCAGGCCCGTGGGGAGCCGACCTATGCCAGTGTGGCGGTCAACCAATCAAGAGTGGCGGTCAATAAATAGCGTGGGCGTCGCTTTCACGACAGATGTGACGCAATTGGAATCCTCTCCGTCGCTTCCAGCCTCCGTGTAGGTAACCTGCCGGCGCTATGCTGCCGGCAGGTTACGACAACACGGAGAGCCGGCCATGACCCCCCACGAACTTCATCAGGACGCCATCGTCATCGATGGCCTCATCATCGCCAAATGGAATCGCGAACTGTTCGAGGACATGCGCCGCGGCGGCCTCACGGCGGCCAACTGCACGGTTTCGGTGTGGGAGGGGTTCCAGGCCACCGTCGATAACATCGTCAAGTCGAACCGGCTCATGGCCGAGTGCAACGACCTGGTGCGTCCGGTGCGTACCGCCGCCGACATCACCCGGGCCAAGGAGGAGGGCAAGACCGGCATTCTCTTCGGTTTTCAGAACGCCAATGCTTTCGAGGACCAGATCGGCTACGTGGAGATCTTCAAGCAGCTCGGCGTGGGCATCGTGCAGATGTGCTACAACACCCAGAACCTGGTGGGCACCGGCTGCTACGAGCGTGATGGCGGACTCTCCGGCTTTGGCCGCGAGATCGTCGCCGAGATGAACCGGGTCGGCATCATGTGCGACCTCTCGCACGTTGGCGCCAAGACCTCCGAAGAGGTAATTCTCGAGTCCGGCAAGCCGGTCTGCTACTCCCACTGCCTGCCCTCGGGCCTCAAGGAGCATCCGCGTAACAAGTCCGACGAGGAGCTGCGCTTCATCGCTGACCACGGCGGCTTCGTCGGTGTGACCATGTTCACCCCCTTCCTGCGTGCCGGCGTCGACGCCACCATCGACGACTATGTCGAGGCCATCGAGTACGTCATGAATATCGTCGGCGAAGATGCCATCGGCATCGGTACCGACTTCACCCAGGGCCACGGCCCGGACTTCTTCGAGTGGCTGACCCACGACAAGGGCTACGCCCGCCGCCTGACCCGCTTCGGCAAGATCATCAATCCCGAGGGCATTCGCACCATCGGCGAGTTCCCCAACCTGACTGAGGCGCTGCTGCGTCGCGGCTTCAGC
This sequence comes from Halomonas sp., assembly GCA_007129225.1. Classification (GTDB taxonomy): domain Bacteria; phylum Pseudomonadota; class Gammaproteobacteria; order Pseudomonadales; family Halomonadaceae; genus Halomonas. The sequence continues at coordinate 14,270 of SKVX01000495.1, read as the reverse complement.
GAGTCCCAGGTGCGCAAAATCATGGGCGAGAACTGGGTGCGCGTGCTCAAGGATGTCTGGGGCGCCTGACGATAGCGACTGAGGCGACTCCTCAGCGAGGAGCGCCGGGGGCAGGTCGTAGCGAAGGTCATTTGCCATGGATGGCAAATGTAGCGCCCAGGGAGGGGTTTACAGCGCCTTCGCAGAGACCTGTCGCCGGATCAGCTCCGAGCGGGGCTGACAAAGCCGATGGTCTGGCCCGCAACGCCATAACAATCATCAAGCTTCAAGGAATACGACCGTGACCAAACTGGCCCCCGAGCTGCCCATAGAGGTGGATGCCGAGACCGGCGTGTGGACCACCGACGCGCTGCCGATGCTCTATGTGCCGCGCCACTTCTTCATCAACAACCACGTGGCGGTGGAGGAGGCACTGGGCGCCGAGACCTACGCCGAGATTCTCTACCACGCCGGCTACAAGAGCGCCTGGCACTGGTGTGAGAAGGAGGCTGAGCTGCACGACCTGAAAGGCGTCGAGGTGTTCGAGCACTACATGACGCGGCTCTCCCAGCGCGGCTGGGGCCATTTCATCACCGAGGACATCGACCTCGATACCGGTACCGCTCGCGTGCGCCTCGAGCACAGCGCCTTCGTCTATCAGCTGGGCAAGGTCGATCGCAAGGTGGAATACATGTTCACCGGCTGGTTCGCCGGGTCCATGGACCAGATCCTTGCTGCCCGTGGCAGTGCGCTGCGCACCGTTGCCGAGCAGACTCAGAGCGGGGCCGAGGAAGGCTGCGACGTGGGCTATTTCGTGGTCAAGCCGTTGGGGCATCAGAGTTAAAGGGGTATCACCATGGCATTCGACGCACTGTTCGAGCCGATCCAGATCGGCAAGCTGACCATCCGTAACCGCGTGGTGAGTACCGCCCATGCCGAGGTGCACGCCACCGACGGCGGCATGACCACCGAGCGTTATGTTCGGTATTACGAGGAGAAGGCCAAGGGGGGCTGTGGCCTCGCTATCTGCGGAGGCTCCTCGGTGGTCTCCATCGATAGTCCCCAGGGCTGGTGGAGCTCGGTCAACCTAGCCACCGACCGTATCATTCCGCACTTTCAGAATCTGGCCGATGCCGTGCACAAGCATGGTGGCAAGATCATGATCCAGATCACCCACATGGGGCGTCGCTCGCGCTGGGACGGCTTCGACTGGCCCACGTTGGTATCGCCATCGGGTATTCGTGAGCCGGTGCACCGCTCCACCTGCAAGACCATCGAGGAGGAGGATATCTGGCGGATCGTCGGCGACTTCGCCCAGGCCGCGCGCCGGGCCAAGGAGGGCGGTCTCGATGGCGTTGAGCTCTCCGCCGTGCACCAGCACCTGATCGATCAGTTCTGGAGCCCCCGGGTCAACAAGCGCGAGGACCAGTGGGGCGGCAGCTTCGAGAACCGCATGCGCTTCGGCATGGAGGTGCTCAAGGCGGTGCGTGCCGAGGTGGGCGACGACTTCGTCGTCGGCATGCGCATCTGCGGCGACGAGTTCCATCCCGACGGCCTGTCCCACGAGGACATGAAGCAGATTGCCGCCTATTACGACGCCACCGGCCAGGTGGACTTCTTCGGCGTGATCGGCTCCGGCTGCGACACCCACAATACCTTGGCCAACGTGATTCCCAACATGTCCTATCCGCCGGAGCCCTTCCTGCACCTGGCGGCTGGCATCAAGGAAGTGGTCGGCGTGCCGGTGATCCATGCTCAGAACATCAAGGACCCCAACCAGGCCCAGCGCATCCTCGAAGGGGGCTACGTGGATCTGGTGGGCATGACCCGGGCGCACATCGCCGATCCGCACCTCATCGCCAAGATCAAGATGGGTCAGATCGACCAGATCAAGCAGTGCGTCGGCGCCAACTACTGCATCGACCGCCAGTACCAGGGCCTCGACGTGCTGTGCATCCAGAATGCCGCCACCTCGCGGGAGTATATGGGCCTGCCGCATATCATCGAGAAGAGCGAAGGCCCCAAGCGCAAGGTGGTGGTGGTCGGCGGTGGCCCCGGCGGCATGGAGGCGGCCAAGGTGGCGGCCGAACGTGGTCACGACGTGACTCTCTTCGAGGCCGCAGAGGCCTTGGGTGGGCAGATAACCATTGCCGCCCAGGCCCCGCAGCGCGATCAGATCGCCGGCATCACCCGGTGGTATCAGCTCGAGCTCGCGCGGCTCAAGGTGGATCTGCGCCTGGGCACCCGTGCAGACGTGGCCACCATCGAGGACCTGCGCCCGGATGTCGTGCTTCTCGCTACCGGCGGCCAGCCTTTCCTCAGCCAGCACCCGGAGTGGGGCTATTCGGAGAACCCCGAGGAGAGCCTGGTGGTCAGTACCTGGGACATCCTCTCGGGCAGGGTGGCGCCGGGCAAGAATGTGCTGGTCTATGACGCCATCTGCGAGTTTTCCGGCGTCTCGGCGGCGGACTTTCTCGCCGACAAGGGTGCCAAGGTTGAGATCGTCACCGATGACATCAAACCCGGCGCGGCGGTGGGCGGCACCACCTTCCCCACTTACTACCGCAGCCTCTACGAGAAGGAGGTGATCATGACCTCCGACCTGATGCTGCACAAGGTCTATCGCGAGGGCGATGGCCTGGTGGCGGTGCTCGAGAACGAGTACACCGGCGCTCTGGAAGAGCGGGTTGTCGACCAGGTGGTGGTCGAGAACGGCGTGCGGCCCGATGAGGCGCTCTACTACGCCCTCAAGGAGCAGTCCCGTAACAACGGGCAGGTCGATCTGGAAGCGCTGTATGCCGCCAAGGCACAGCCCTGCCTGAGCGAAGCCGGTGACGGCTTCCTGCTGTTCCGCCTCGGCGACTGCACGGCGCCGCGCAATACGCATGCGGCGATCTATGACGCCCTGCGGCTGTGTAAAGACCTCTGAGTTGGCGAAAGCCACCAACGGTGAGGGGGCGCCGGGGGCAGGCCGTCGCGAGGGTCATTTGCCATGGATGGCAAATGTAGCGCCCAGGGAAGGGTTCACAGCGCCCTCGCATAGGCCTGCCGCCGGTAAAGCCCCGTCGCTAATGCTAATGCCAAAGCCAACGGCTTATGAGACGAGGTGAGCACCATGCTCGACACCCTTCTTCCGATTCTGATCTTCGCCGCCCTGGCGCTGGCGGTGATCGGCGCCTGGCGGCGTATCCGCCTGTGGCGCCAGGGGCGGCCTTCGCCGGTGCCTTTTCTCCAGGGCCTGGCTGCCATGCCGCGCCGTTACCTGGTGGACTTGCACCACGTGGTGGCGCGCGACAAGGTGATGTCCAACACCCACGTGGCCACCGCCGGCGGCTTCGTGGCCGCCGTCGTGCTGATGATCCTGGTTCATGGCCTGGGGCTTGGCGCTTCAGAAAGCCTGGGACCGATGCTGGGCGGGTTGCTGCTGGCCGCCAGTGCGCTGATGTTCGTTGGCAGCCTGTTCGTCGCCAAGCGGCGGCGCAATCCGCCCGCACGGCTCTCCAAGGGGCCGTGGATGCGGCTTCCGAAGAGCCTGATGGCGTTCTCGGTGAGTGTCTTCCTGATTACCCTGCCCACGGTGGGTGTGCTCCCCGAAGCCTTTCTACAAGGAGCTGGCGGCTGGATTCTCGCCTTGGCGCTGGCCGCGGTGCTGGCCTGGGGCCTGGGCGAGATGGTCTTCGGCATGACCTGGGGCGGGCCCATGAAGCACGCCTTCGCCGGCGCCCTGCACCTGGCCTTCCATCGCCGCCCGGAGCGCTTCTCCAGCAAGTCGGGAGGAGAGGGGCGCTCAACCGGCCTCAAGGCGCTGAACCTGGACGATCCCGGCGCCAAGCTGGGGGTCGAGACGCCCAGCGACTTCACTTGGAATCAGCTGCTCGGCTTCGATGCCTGCGTGCAGTGCGGACGTTGCGAGGCGGTCTGCCCGGCATTCGCCGCCGGCCAGCCGCTCAATCCCAAGAAGCTGATTCAGGACATGGTCGTGGGCCTGGCCGGGGGCAGCGACGCGGACTATGCCGGTAGCCCCTATCCCGGGAAACCCGTCGGCGAGCACCACGGCAGCCCCCATGGGCCCATCGTGCTCTCTCCAAAAGGGCACGAAGGCAAGGCTCTGGTCGATGCCGAGACCCTGTGGTCCTGCACCACCTGCCGCGCCTGCGTCGAGGAGTGCCCGATGATGATCGAGCATGTCGATGCCATCGTCGACATGCGTCGCTTCCTGACCCTGGAGCACGGCAATACTCCGAACAAGGGCGCCGAGGTCCTCGACAACCTGATCGCCACCGACAACCCCGGCGGCTTCGACCCCAGCTCGCGGTTGCACTGGGCGGCGGATCTCAACCTGCCGCTGATGGCCGAGCGCGGCGAGGCCGAGGTGCTGCTGTGGCTGGGCGACGGCGCCTTCGATATGCGCAACCAGCGAACGCTGAGGGCCCTGGTGAAAGTGCTGCGTGCCGCCGACGTCGACTTCGCCGTGCTCGGCAACGAGGAACGCGACAGCGGCGACGTGGCGCGGCGGCTGGGCGACGAGGCGACCTTCCAGTCCCTGGCCAAGCGCAATATCGCCACCCTGGCCAAGTACCGCTTCCAGCGCATCGTCACCTGCGATCCCCACAGCTTCCATGTGCTGGGCAACGAGTACGGCGAGCTGGGCGGCAGCTATCGGGTGAACCACCACAGCACCTACATCGCCGAACTGTATGAGGCGGGATACCTGCACTTCGCACCCTGGAAGGGCGGCAGGGTCACCTATCACGACCCCTGTTATCTCGGCCGCTACAACGGCGAATACGATGCACCACGCAACGTGCTCAAGGCGCTGGGCATCGAGGTTGCCGAGATGGCGCGGTCGGGCTATCGCTCGCGCTGCTGCGGCGGCGGCGGCGGAGCCCCGATCACCGACATTCCCGGCAAGCAGCGGATTCCCGACATGCGCATGAATGACGTCAAGGAGACCGGGGCCGAGCTGGTGGCGGTGGGCTGTCCCCAGTGTACCGCCATGCTGGAGGGCGTGGTGGATGCCGGAGCCGAGGTGCGCGACATCGCCGAGTTGGTGGCCGATGCCCTGGTGGCAAATGCTCTGACAGATAATCCGGTCGTCGAGCCGGTCGATGCGACCCGCCGTCCCACCGGGAAGACCGCCGAGGAGGTGACCTGATGAGCGAGATACGTCGTCGCGATCCACGCCGCGAGTGGATCGCCCGCAATCGCCTGCACCCCGAGCACCTGAGCGTGCTCGCCGAGCAGGACGGCGGCGTCGCCGCCAGCGAGTGGCTGGGCCCCAACGGGGTGGTGCGCAAGAACCTCCGGGCCATCGGCTTTATCGGTCCCAACGGCGTCAAGCGCATCGACCGCAGCGGCGCCCAGCAGGGCGGCCAGGTGGCTGGCGCGAGCCGCCTGGCGGCCCAGGATAGCCGCCGCAACGTCACCATCGAGGCCCCGGCCTTCCTGGTGGCGGTGGTGCCGGACATGCCCGGCGGACGCCTCTCCGGCCACGACAAGGACCTGCTGGGCCTGGCCCGGCGCCTGGCGGATGCCGATCCTGATCGCCCCGGGGCCGTGCTGGCCGTGATATTTGGGCAGCACAAGGGCGAGGGGGGTGGCGAGCTGAAAACGCAGGTGTTTGGCGAGGCGGGTATCGATCGCCTGCTGCACCTCGACGACGACGCCTACGCCGGCTTCGCACCCGAGGCGCGGCTGGCGGCGCTGGCCGCCGTGGAGCGAGAGTTGGCACCGCGGCACTGGCTGCTGCCCGACTCGCCCCTGGGCGGGGCCGATCTGGGTCGGCGCCTGTCACTGAGTCTGGGTGAGCGTCCCGCCGCCGGTGTCTGGCAGATCGAGGCCGATGGTGACGCGCCACTGGGCTGGCGCTGCACCGCCCGCGGGGCGGCGGAGAGCCTGGATATTCAGCGGCCCCTGCCGAGGGTCGTCCTGGCCCTGGCCGAGTGTGCCGAGCCGGTGGACGAGACCCGTCACGCCGCTGAGCCGCTGGCGCTCAGCATCGAGCCGCCCGCGACCCTGTCGCGGATCGAGGACTTGGGGCAGGTGGCTGTCGACCCCGCTGGCGTGGCCCTGGCTGAAGCCGAGTTCATTATTTCCGCTGGCAATGGCGTCAAGGATTGGGAGGGCTTCCACCACGCCGCCAAGGTACTTGGCGCCACGAAAGGAGCTTCCCGCGTCGCGGTGGACGACGGTTTCATGGCACGCGATCGCCAGGTGGGGGCCACCGGTACCTGGGTCACCGCGCGGGTCTATCTGGCGGTGGGCATCAGTGGCGCCATCCAGCATCTGCAGGGCATCCAGCGCTGCGACAAGGTGGTGGCCATCAACCTCGATCCCGGGTGCGACATGATCAAGCGGGCCGACCTGGCGGTGATCGGCGATAGCGCCCAGATCCTCGCCGCCCTGGTGGCCATGGTGGAACAGCAGCGAGGAGGGCAGCGCGATGCGGCCTGAGCAGCAGGGAGTCGAGGTGGCGGTTCTGGTTTCGGTGGGGCGCCACCCCATCACCGGTCGCGCCCGGCGCGCCGATCAGGATGCCCGGGGACTGGAGCTGGCCCTGGGTCTGGAGCGCCAGTTGCCCGGCAGCCGGGTGAATCTGCTGCATGCCGGTCCGCGCGGCGAGGAGAGCGAGTCGGCACTGCGCGGTTACTTGGGCATGGCCGCAGGCGCCGGCATGGGGTTGGACACCCTGTCCATGCTGGAGCAGGCCGAGGGTAGCGATGTTATCCCGGCCCTGGCCGAGCACCTGGCCGCGGCACCGCCACAGCTGGTAATCACCGGGGCTCGGGCGGAGCGGGGGGAGGGGTCGGGACTGCTGCCCTATGCCCTGGCCGAGCGTCTGGGCTGGCCCCTGGTCAATGGGCTGGCCGCGGTGGAGGGCATAGAGAACGGCGTGGCGACCCTGCTCCAGGCCCTGCCCCGTGGCCAGCGACGGCGCCTCAAGGTGCGCCTGCCGGCCGTCGTCACCGTGGATGCTGCGGCTCCGGAGGCGCGCCAGAGCGCTTTTGGCCCGGCTCGCCGGGCTGAGCTCGAGGTGACGGCGGTTGCCGCCGAACCCGACCGGGAGCTGGCCGAGTGGCAGCTCACGCCCGCCCGCAAGCGGCCCAAGCGCCTGAAGATCGTCAAGGCGGCCTCGGCCCGGGATCGCTTCAAGGCCGCCGCCGCCAAGATGGAGGGCGGCAGCGGCCAGGTGCTGGAGGGCGTCTCGGCGGAGCAGGGCGCCGAGGCGATCTTGAAACTGCTCGAGACGGAAGGCGTGCTGCGATAGGCCCTGTCGGCCTCTTGTCTCGCACAGGCATGCCGATGCCTCTTTTGGGTAAGTGGCACGCACGGGAAGGCATAGGCTGGAGCTGCACGATCGGAAAGGTCGTTTTCCCCATAACTATCTTAATAACAATGAAGGAGCCAGCCATGAGCCAAGCCAACCGCGGCGTCGTCTACAAGGGTCCGGGCAAGGTCGATGTCGAGACCATTCCCTATCCGGAGCTTACCCTCGGCAATCGCAAATGCGACCACGGCGTGATCCTCAAGGTCGTCACCACCAACATCTGTGGCAGCGATCAGCACATGGTGCGCGGACGTACCACCGCGCCCTCCGGCCTGGTGCTGGGCCACGAGATCACCGGCCTGGTGGTCGAGTGCGGACGTGACGTCGAATTCATCCAGCCGGGCGACCTGGTCTCGGTGCCCTTCAACATTGCCTGCGGTCGCTGCCGCAACTGCAAGGAGGGGCGCACGGGCATCTGTCTCAACGTCAATCCGTCGCGCCCGGGCGCGGCTTACGGCTATGTGGACATGGGTGGCTGGGTCGGCGGCCAGACCGAGTACGTCATGGTGCCCTACGCCGACTTCAACCTGCTGAAGTTCCCGGACACCGAACAGGCCATGGACAAGATCCGTGACCTGACGCTGCTCTCGGACATCTTTCCCACGGGCTTCCACGGCTGCGTCACCGCCGGGGTCGGGCCGGGGAGCACCGTCTATATCGCCGGGGCCGGGCCGGTGGGCCTGGCGGCGGCGGTTTCCGCCCAGTTGCTGGGGGCGGCCTGCGTCATCGTCGGGGACATGATCGAAGAGCGCCTGGCCCAGGCCCGCAGCTTCGGTTGCGAGACCATCGACCTGACCCAGGATGGCGACATGGCCGACAAGATCGAGGTGATCCTCGGCGAGCGCGAGGTTGATGCCTTCGTCGACTGCGTCGGCTTCGAGGCCCATGCCTGCGGCTGTAACCACGGCCAGGAAGCGCCGGCCACGGTATTGAACTCGGCGATGTCGCTGACCCGAGCTGGTGGCCAGATCGGCATCCCGGGCCTCTACGTGACCGAAGATCCGGGTGCGGCCGACGACGCCGCCAAGCAGGGGGCCTTGAGCATGCGCTTCGGCCTCGGCTGGGCCAAGTCACACAGCTTCCACACCGGCCAGTGCCCGGTGATGAAGTACCATCGCCCGCTGATGCAGGCGATCCTCTTCGGCAAGGTCAATATCGCCGATGCGGTCAACGTTCAGATGATCACTCTGGACCAGGCCCCGCAGGGCTACGCCGACTTCGATGGCGGTGCGGCGAAGAAATTCGTCATAGACCCCCACGGCAGCGTTGCCGCATAAGCGTGGAGATGAAACCGGGCTTGCCGACGCCGCCCCTTGGAGTCGGCGCGGCGAGCCATTTCGGGAAATCGACCCCACGGCAGCGTGGCTGCCTGAGACCGGATGACGGCAGGTATATCGTCGCGATAGGCGATGAGCCTCGATGGAAAATCGAGGCTCATCCCATCCTGCCCCAGCGGGGACAGTGTACTGTCTGGCGTGCCAGAGATTGCCCTAGTATAGGGGGAGTGACACCATGAACCCGCCAATACCAACAAGACCGAATATCGAGCCCCCATGACCGTCCAGACCGTGAATCCCAAGCGCCGTTTCCGTGGTAAGCCCCGCGGCCGCGAACTCGACACCGATGAGCTTGCGGCACTGCGCCAGCTTATTGGCGATGAGCGTGACCAACCCGAATTGCGCCGGCGCGACCTGTTGATCGAGCACCTCCATGCGATTCAGGACAGCCGCGGACACCTGCCCCTGGCGTCGCTTCGCGCTCTGGCCGGCTACATGAATCTTCCCATGGCCGCGGTCTACGAGACGGCGACCTTCTATGCGCATTTCGACGTGATCCACGACGATCAGCAGGCGCCGCCCGCGATCACGCTGCGGGTCTGTGATTCACTCTCCTGCCAGTTGGCCGGTGCCGAGGCGCTTCGGGCCCGGCTGGAGGAGGGCACCGACCCTGCCGAGGTGCGCGTGTTGCGGGCGCCCTGCATGGGTCGCTGCGAGACGGCGCCGGTGGTGGAGGTGGGGCATCGCCATCTGGGGCATGCCACCCCCGAGAGCGTGGCGGCGGCCCTGGAGGCGGGGGCGCTGCATCCCGTTCCCATCGACTGGCCCAACCTGGCCGATTACCGGGCCGCTGGCGGCTACACGCTTCTGGCAGACTGCCGTGAAGGGCGCGTGTCGGTCGAAACCTTGATGCAGGAGATGGAGGAGGCGGGCCTTCGCGGCCTGGGCGGTGCCGGCTTTCCCACCTTCCGCAAGTGGCACTTCGTGCGGGCCGAACCCGGGCCGAGATACTGCGTCATCAATGCCGACGAGGGCGAGCCCGGCACCTTCAAGGATCGCTACTACCTGGAGCGTGAACCGCACCGTTTCCTGGAAGGCGCCCTGGTGAGCGCCTGGGCCGTGGAGGCCGAGGCGCTCTATATCTACCTGCGCGATGAGTATCCGGGCCTTCATCGGGTACTGCGGGAGGCGACCGAAGAGCTGGAGCAGGCCGGTCTGGTCGACCCCGGCTACGTGGTCCTGCGTCGCGGTGCCGGGGCCTACATCTGCGGCGAGGAGTCGGCATTGATCGAGTCGCTGGAGGGCAAGCCGGGCAAGCCGCGCCATCGTCCTCCCTTCGTGGCCCAGAAGGGGCTCTTCGACCGGCCGACCCTGGTCAACAACGTGGAAACGGTCTACTGGATCCCGGTCATCCACAAGCGTGGCGCCGAGTGGTTCGCAAGCCAAGGGCGGCATGGCCGCAAGGGGCTGCGTAGCTTCTCGGTCTCCGGGCGGGTTCGTTATCCCGGCGTGCACCTGGCGCCGGCCGGCATCACCTTGCGCGAACTGGTCGATGAGTACTGCGGTGGCATGGCAGATGGGCACCGTCTGCTGGGGTATCTCCCGGGAGGCGCCTCCGGCGGTATCCTGCCGGCGAGCAAGGCCGACGTCCCCCTGGATTTTGACACCCTGCAGGAGCATGGCGGCTTCATCGGTTCCGCCGCCGTCATCGTGCTCTCCGACCAGGATGACCTGCGCGGGGTGGCCACCAACCTGTTGGCCTTCTTCGCCGACGAATCCTGCGGCCAGTGCACGCCGTGCCGGGTCGGCAGTGAAAAGATGCTGACCCTGCTGGAGCGCCCGGAATGGGATGCAGCGGCGCTGGATCGCCTGTCGCAGGTGATGATGGACGCCTCGATCTGCGGGCTGGGCCAGGCGGCGCCGAATCCGGTGCTCGGGCTGCTCAAGGATTTTCGTACCGAATTGGCCGATCAGAACGTGATTGTCAGGGGATGAAACCATGAATCAGGAAACCTTTACCCTGACCCTGGATGGGCATGAAATCAGCGCCACGCCGGGGGAAACCCTGTGGCAGGTCGCCAAGCGCGCCGGCGAGACCATTCCCCATCTCTGCTTCAAGGATGCGCCGGGCTATCGCAGCGACGGCAACTGCCGCGCCTGCATGGTCGAAATCGAAGGCGAGCGCGTCCTGGCAGCGAGCTGCCTGCGCCAGGCCGCCCCCGGGATGGTGGTCAGGAGTGCGACCTCCGATCGTGCCCGGGTGGCGCGTGAGGGCGTCCTGGAGATGCTGGCCGTCGACCAGCCCGCTCGCCATGCGAGCCCCGACCGCTCCAGCCACTTCTGGACCATGGCCGACCAACTCGCAGTCGATGCCGATGCGGTGCGCCAGTGGCTGCCTGAGCAGGGCGAGCGCAGCCAGCCGACGGTGCATCATGTCGCCGACCGCGAGTCCTCGCTGACGCAGGACCGCTCCCACTCGGCGATGGCCGTCGACCTCAATGCCTGTATCGAGTGCAATCTCTGCGTACGAGCCTGCCGCGAAGTCCAGGTCAATGACGTCATCGGCATGGCTCATCGGGGCGCGGCGTCGAAGATCGTCTTCGATTTCGACGACCCCATGGGGGATAGCACCTGTGTGGCCTGCGGCGAGTGCGTGCAGGCTTGTCCTACCGGCGCGCTGATGCCGGCCACCCTGGTCGATGCGGCGGGCCATGGCGACTCCCTTGCGGCCGATCGCAAGGTCGACTCGGTCTGCCCCTATTGCGGCGTAGGTTGCCAGCTGACCTATCACGTCAAGGATGACCGGATCCTGTTCGTCGAAGGACGCGACGGCCCGTCGAACCAGAATCGTCTCTGCGTGAAGGGGCGCTTCGGTTTCGATTACCCCAATCATCCCGCACGAATCACCCGGCCCTTGATCCGCAAGGCCGGGGTGCCCAAGGGGCTCGATCCTGCCTTTGACCCTGCCGCGCCGCTGACCCATTTTCGTGAGGCGAGCTGGGACGAGGCGCTGGATATGGCCGCCGATGGCCTGAAGCGGCTCAAGGCCGAACATGGCCCCGCTGCGCTGGCCGGCTTCGGTAGCGCCAAGTGCACCAACGAGGAAGCGTGGCTGTTCCAGAAGCTGGTACGTACCGGTTTCGGCACCAATAACGTCGATCACTGTACGCGGCTGTGCCATGCCAGTTCGGTGGCGGCGTTGATGGAGTGCATCGGCTCTGGGGCGGTCACGGCCTCGTTCATGCAGGCGGAAAAGGCCGACGTGGTCATCCTCACCGGCTGCAATCCGGCCATCAACCACCCGGTGGCAGCGACCTTCTTCAAGCAGGCGGCCAAGCGCGGCACCAGGTTCATCATCATCGATCCCCGTGGCCAGTCGCTGGATGCCTATGCACACCTCAGCGTGCGGTTCAAGCCAGGGTCCGACGTATCGCTGTTCAATGCCCTGCTCAATGTTATTGTCACCGAGGGCCTCTTTGATGAGGCGTATGTCGCCCAACACACCGAGGGGTTCGAAGCGCTCAAGGCCCATGTGGCGCCCATGACCCCCGAAGCGATGTCCGGGGCTTGCGGCGTGGATCCGGCAACCATCCGGGAAGTGGCGCGTGTCTATGCCACCGCGGAGAGGGCGATGATCTTCTGGGGCATGGGTATTTCCCAGCACACCCACGGCACGGACAACGCCCGTTGCCTCATCTCGCTGGCGCTGGCCTGCGGCCAGATCGGGCGTCCGGGTACGGGCCTGCATCCGCTGCGCGGCCAGAACAACGTCCAGGGAGCCTCCGATGCGGGCCTGATTCCCATGGTGCTGCCCGACTATCAGCCCGTGGCGGATGCCCAGGTTCGTGCCGCTTTCGAAGAGCTGTGGAATACGCCGCTGGACGACCAGCCGGGGCTGACCGTGGTGGAGATCATGCATGCCATTCATGACGGCACGATCAAGGGCATGTATATCCAGGGGGAAAATCCGGCCATGTCCGATCCGGACCTGGCGCATGCCCGCAGTGCCCTGGCGCAACTGGAACACCTGGTGGTGCAGGATCTGTTCGTGACCGAGACCGCCCAGTACGCCGATGTGATCCTGCCTGCTTCCGCCTGGCCGGAGAAGGATGGCACCGTTACCAATACCAACCGACAGGTACAACTTGGCCGCGCCGCCGTGCCCATGCCCGGGGAAGCCCGGACGGACTGGTGGATCATCCAGGAGATCGCCCGGCGCTTCGACCTCGACTGGCACTACGATCACCCCCGCGACGTCTTCGCGGAAATGAAGCAGGGCATGCCTTCGCTGGATCACATCAGCTGGGAGCGCCTGGAGCGGGAGGCGTCGGTGACCTATCCCTGCCCGGCAGACGACGAGCCGGGGGCCGATGTGGTATTCAGCGATGCCTTCCACACCGAGAGCGGCCGCGCATCCTTCTCGCCGACCCTGCCGCTGCCGCCGGACGAGCCGATCGACGCCGACTACCCGGTCGTGCTCACGACCGGGCGCCAGTTGGAGCACTGGCATACCGGCTCCATGACCCGGCGTGCCCAGGTGCTCGACGATCTGGAGCCGGAAGCGGTGGCGACCCTGGCGCCGACGGAGATGCGCCGGCTGGGGGTGGAGCCCGGCTCTGCCATTACCATCACCACGCGCAGGGGGAGCATTACCCTCTCGGTACGAACCGACCCGGGCATGCCCGAAGGGATGGTATTCGTGCCGTTCTGCTACGCCGAGGCCGCCGCCAACATTCTGACCAACCCGGCGCTGGATCCCTTCGGCAAGATCCCGGAGTTCAAGTATGCTGCCTGTCGCTTGAGCCGTGGTGAGGCGGTGCTGGCAGAGAGCCGCTGACGCGCCGGTTGATCATGAGCTTGGGCTCTTGTCATTGTTGAACCGAATCGTTTAGGTGAAATGAACGGGACCCGCATAAAGCGGGTCCCGTTCGTTTCAGCAATGGCGGATGGTTCAGCTGCGGACCACCTGCAGGCTTGGCGACGCCTGGTCGACGTGCTCCTGCATGCGCTCGCAGTACCAGTCGATGAAGTCGATGACGCCGAACTCATAGGTGGGCGAATAGGGCCCGGGTGAGTAGGCCTTCGAGTTGATACCGCGCTGGTTCTCTTCGGCCAACCGACGGTCTTGCTCGTTAGTGGCATCCCACACGCGACGCAGTGCCGTCGGGTCGTAGTCGACGCCTTCCACCGCGTCCTTGTGCACCAGCCACTTGGTTGTCACGACGGTTTGCTGTGGCCCCAACGGCATGACGCGGAAGACCACGGCGTGATCGCCCATGACGTGGTTCCAGGAGTTGGGGAGATGCAGGATGCGCAGCGAGCCCATGTCCGGGTCGGTCAATTCACCGAGCAGCCGCTTGCAGCCCTGCTTGCCGTCCATGGTCATGGAAACGCGACCTTCGAGAAGGGGCGTACGGGTAAGACGATTCCGACGACCGTGGCGCTTTAGCGCCCAGGGCATGTCGAGTGCATTCCAGTCGTTCTCCTTACGCGCGACCAGGGCCTTGTAGGCGTCGGTAGCCCGGGGGTCGTCGGTGTCGTCGAATTCCTGCAGCGAGTTGAGCAGCTCCGGGTGGGCGCCGTTGCAGTGATAGCACTCGCGATTGTTCTCGATGACCAGCTTCCAGTTGGCCTGCTCGACGATGGTGGACTCCACTGCGACCTTGGCATTCTCCAGGTCGTGGGGT